>JBBIHZ010000137.1:0-5538 GCA_037446735.1 Deltaproteobacteria bacterium | reverse complement strand
CAAATTATACTAAAACTGATGAAAAATAACACGCTCATCTAGTCTAGAGCCAAAAGAAATTATCAGAATTGCCAAAGGCTCTTACCGGCATTTCGCCATCGTGGTGGCGGAATTTGCCGATATGCCGTCTATTACCAAAGACAATGTCGAGAAATGGCTGGACGTTCATGGCTATGAAAATTATCTGACAGCCAATGCCAAAGAAAAAGACATTCTTTCCATTGTCGCGCATTTCGGCAACTGGGAGTTATTGCCAGTGGCCATTCCCATTTATGCCAGGCCGTTTCATATCGCCTATAGGCCGTTGGATACTAAGATTGTCGACAATCTTGTGGAATACGTCCGGACCATGCGCGGCAACAGCCTAATTCCCAAAGGCGGCTCGGGCAAGCAAATTATGGAGTTATTGAAAGATAATCAGATTATCGGCATTCTCAGCTATCAAAACGTTGCCACGTACGAAGGAGTCTTTGTTGATTTCTTTGGCCGGCCCGCCTGCACGGGCGTGGGGCTTACCGTAATGGCCATGCGCTCCGGCGCGCCGATAATCGCGATCTTTCCTGCCCGGCAGAAATCCGGAAGATATAAAGTCATCGTAAAGCCTCCCATCGAAGCCGTCTCCACGGGTAATTACGAAGCGGATCTGGCTCACAACACGCAGCGTTTTACAAAAATTATTGAAGAAATCGTGCGCGAATACACGGAGCAATGGTTCTGATTCCACCAGCGCTGGAAAACAAAAAAACATCAAATAAAATAACTTAACACCGAAAAAGCTTCAAATAGCCGCCGCTTTGCCGCCCAATTCAAGCGCCTGTTTTCTGGCGTTATCGTCTTTAGCGACTTCACCTTTTTCCGTTGCCGAGGCCATGACGGCGCCCAGCCAGTTTAACCTGGTCATTTCCGCGGTTGACTTAAAGCTGTGCACAATGGGGTCGGCCGTATGCGGATTCGGATCGCCGCAGACGGTAATCAGACCGACGCGCTTGCCTTTCATTTTCGGATAATACTGCTTTTGCCAGCGCCATTCGGCGTCAAACAAAGCGCACCATCTATCGAGATACGCCTTCATCTGCGCCGTCATCGACCAGAAATAAACCGGGCAGCTGTGGATGATGGCGTCGGCATCAAGTATCTTTTTGTGAATATCCTGCATGTCATCCTTAATCACGCAAATGCCTGTTTCATTGCACCTTTTGCAGTCATGGCAACCGGAAACCTTCAATTTATTCAGAATTATTTTTTCTGTTTCCGCGCCCGCTTCTTTTGCCCCGGCCAGCGCCTCATCCAGAAGAATATCGCTGTTGCCGCCTACGCGGGGGCTTCCCATAATTCCCAACACTTTCATCATTATCCTCCTAGTTAATTGGTTAGAGACCTTTGCAAAACTCTATTATTCGTCATACCGGCGAAAGCCGGTATCCAGGAGGAAACTTGCCATACTGGATTCCCGCCTTCGCGGGAATGACACGGCGTTAGTTTTACACATTAAATCAAACCAAGTCTCGGTTAGTGTTTAGCAATTTTGTATCGCTTTCGGCATGATTTGTAAACAATAAAAAGTTAAAGAACTCTAACTTCAAATATGCTAAAAGATAAATAATCACAAAATTACCTAGCTACCTTATGAACAAGATTCTTATCCTTTTTGCCCATCCGCGGTTTGAAAAATCAAAAACCAGCCGCGCCTTGCTTAAAAATATCAAACAGGTGGATGGCGTCACGCTACACGATTTATACGAAGAATATCCAGATTTTAATATCGATGTCGAGCGCGAAAAAGAATTGTTGCTGGCACACCAGATTATCGTCTGGCATCATCCTCTTTATATGTATAGCGCGCCGGCCCTGCTCAAGCAATGGATGGACATGGTACTGGAACACGGCTGGGCGCACGGCAACCGCGGCAATAATCTGGAAGATAAGATTATTTTCAACGCGCTGACTATCGGCGGCACGAAAGAGGCCTACACGCCTGGTGGACACAATAAATATACAATACGCGAATTTCTATTTTCCTTTGAACAGACCGCGACTTTGTGCAAGATGATTTATCTGCCGCCCTTTGCCGTGCACGGCACACATCGTCTAACCGCGAATGATTTGAAAAATTATGCTAGCCTTTACCAAACACTCCTAGCACATCTTATTCAGGGCAACTTCAATACTGAAGATATGAAGAAACACTTTTATCTCAACGATTGGCTGGCCGAACAAGGGAGAAATAATTCATGAGCGCCTCATTCTTACATGACGCTTTGATCTATCTGGCCACGGCCGTAATTTTCGTTCCGATTGCCAAAAGAATGGGCATGGGCTCTGTTTTGGGATATCTTATCGGCGGCATCATCATCGGACCGTTTTTTCTGGGATTTGTCGGCGAAGAGGGAAAAGATATCATGCACTTTGCTGAATTCGGCGTGGTCATGATGCTTTTTTTAATCGGTCTGGAACTGGAACCCGCAACTTTCTGGCGGATGCGCAAACTTATCTTAGGCACAGGCATCATGCAGATGGGCGCGACAACGCTTTTATGCTTCGCTGTTCTTTTGCTGATTGGTTTTACCTGGCAGGCGGCGCTCTCCTGCGGCCTGGCGGTTTCCATGTCTTCCACAGCCATCGTCATGCAGACACTGCGCGAAAAGGGGCTTGCCAAAACACAATCAGGGCGAAGCTCTTTTGCCGTACTGTTATTTCAGGACATTTCCGTCATTCCCATTCTGGCGCTTCTGCCGCTTCTGGCTGTATCCGGAGTTCACAACACCTCGTCCGGTCATGCATCTTTGATGGGAGGCCTGCCCGGCTGGGCGCAGACACTCGTTTTACTGGCTGCCGCAAACGCGGTAGTTCTTGCGGGCAGATTCTTCTTTGTTCCTTTCCTGCGTTTTATCGCCCGCATCCGCCTTAGAGAATTATTCACGGCGGCGGCTCTGCTGATTATCATTGCCACCGCCGATCTCATGATCATCGTGGGGCTGAGCCCCGCGCTGGGTACGTTTCTTGCGGGCGTAGTTCTGGCAAACAGTGAATTCCGCCACGAACTGGAAAGCGACATCGAACCATTCAAGGGCGTGCTGCTCGGTTTGTTTTTTATTGCTGTCGGCGCTTCCATAAACTTCAAGCTCATTGTCGCGAATCCAATAACGGTCGCCTTTCTAGTTTTCGGTCTTATGGCAATTAAGGCAATCGTGCTCTTCATCACCGGCAAATTATCGCGCCTGAGCTTTGACCAGAACATGATTTTCACACTGGGTCTTTCTCAGGTGGGTGAATTCGCGTTCGTTTTGTTCGCCTTTATTTCTCAGCTAAATATCCTTTCCGCTCACTGGACGGACATGATGATGGGCGCAACCGCCATCAGCATGACCGTGACCCCCCTTCTTTTACTGGCTAACGAACGCGTTCTTCTACCGCGCTTCGGCACAAAGGAGATTGCTGAAGACAAAGAAACCGACGCTATCGACGCGCGCCACCCGGTAATCATCGCGGGTTTTGGCCATTTCGGCAGCACGATCGGCCGCTTTCTGCGCGCCAACGGCGTTAACGCGGTTATCCTGGATAACGATTCGGACAGAGTGGATATCCTAAGAAAAATGGGCTTCAAAGTATTTTACGGAGACGCCACACGCCTGGATATTTTAAAATGCGCCGGGGCTGAGGAGGCAAGAATTCTCATTGCCGCCATCGACTCACCGGAAATTAATCTGTCGCTTGTGGATACAATCAAAAAAGAATTTCCGCATCTGAAAATAATGGTGCGCGCCAAAAGCAGGCTTGACGCTTACGAACTACTCGACGCGGGAATCGAAAATATTTACCGCGAATCGTTGGACACTTCCGTGCGCCTAGGCGTGGACACACTGATTGCCCTGGGCTTTCGAAAATACAGCGCCGTCCGCGCGGGGCAAAACTTCATTAAGTATGACGAAGCGGCGCTTTCCAAACTGGCCAAACACCGCCACGAGCAGGAAGCATATATTTTTACCACCCGTGAACAAATAGAAATTCAGGAGCAACTCCTGGCCAACGACCGCGAGGCCAATCCCACGCTCTATGACCATGCCTGGGACAGTGAACCATATGCTGAAAAAACTTCCGGCGACGAACGGGGTAAATAACGGATCAACAAAGGCGGGGATGGCAAGCCAATCATTTTGCCATCCCCCCTAGCCACCAGCTAACTTTTTTTAATGCAGATTTAAGCAATCAAATAGGGAAAAAAAAACACCGTAATAATAACCACGCTGATTACCACGGAGCCAATAATATAATAGGTCATTTTTCGCGAATCCCACTTTGCCGCCACTTCATAAACGGAAAATACCACGCCCAGGATGATAAACACAAAAATCAGCAACACGGCATGCGTTATCCAGTGATGCCCCAGCGCCGCTTTCATCGCGTTCATCACGGGGGCGCTCACCTCTTTTATAACCAAGACAACGGCGTTGAACAGATTAGTCACCACCAGCGAAAGGCCGAATCCCAGTGCATATTTATTCATCTTTTTTGTGCTTCTTACCGCTTTTTCTCCCTTAACAGATGTTTTTGTCTTTTTCATAGCCTCACCCCCTCAGTCCCATCGTTACGCCCCTGCTGATAATGCCGCCGGCGCCTTCCATAAAAAGCCCCAGCAAAATAATCATCGCGCAAATTGCCAGAATCAAATTCTTATTCTTTCTGTTCGTCAAGGGAGTATTTTTATAAACGGCTATCGGCAGATATAAACCAAGAAGCAGCATCGCGAAAAAGATATGTTCCTTCACTTCCATGAAGAAGTTATGGGCCCAGGGCCACGCGCCTGCTTTAATTATATCTCTTTCAGCGCCGTAAAAGGTCACTTACCAATAGCCGCCGATAAGAAAAGAAACAACCAGGAACGCGGCAACGGACAGGCTCAGTATTTTGATTCTTTGGTAATTTTTAACGCCGGCATTTAAAACATCCACAAATAAGGCAACAGCGCACGCAAAGGATGCTCAAAACGCCGAACAACACATGCAACATCATAATTCCATGATTAAGCATTTTCTCTCCTTTCATGAATACTGTGACTGGGGTTGGTTGTTTTGGTTAACGTTTAAATTCAACCGTCAAACAAAATATTTTTCTTAGGGAAGGGTAAATTTATTGTGAAATATATATATGGGGTAAAAGCCCATAATGTCAAGATAATTTAATGTCGTTTACCTTTTAAACATTCAATTTAACTAGTTATTTGCAATCACATTTTTTTCTGATAAAAGAGAATCCCTGCTTAATGGGCTCAAATATTTTTGTTCCGGAGATAATATATGTCCTGCCTTTTTACACCCTTTACCATGGGAAAAGTTACGCTGAAAAACCGTTTCGTCTTTTCCGCCTGCGAAGATAATCTTTGCGATAATAATGGATTTATCACTGACAAAGTTATTCGTAAAAATCAAAAACTGGCCAGGGGCGAGGTGGCTTTGATTATTTCCAGCCAAGCGTATGTCCACCCTTTGGGGCCACCAGATCCGCTCGTACGTGCTCGACCAGAGCCGCATCAAGGACCTG
>JBBIHZ010000136.1:2977-5595 GCA_037446735.1 Deltaproteobacteria bacterium | reverse complement strand
AGCGGCGCTATCCCCAATGAAAAAATAACATGGGAAAAGCTCGCGGTAGAAACGCCGAAGTTCATTATCGAAAGCGACGCGACCATCGTCGCTCCGCTGATTTTTGCCTACGTTCTCGCCGGATGACAAAATATGATATTTTTATTATTGGTGTCTTAACTTTACTTGCCGAAAAAGCAGACCATTTTTTGCGTAACAATGTCCGATAGCAGTCGCAAATCATTATCACGCACATCATAGACATTCACCACGTCAGAAAAACGGGTATCACCCGGCATTAAATCCGCGAGAATATTGGCCTGTTTTTTCATCCAGGCGCTGTTGAAAATAACGCCTTCTTTTTCCGTATAAATGGCCATGTAGAAAATATCCATTTCCACCATATCCTGGAAAAAATGGGTGCCGAAGGAAAGATCTGGTATCAAAGACCCCTCCTGATAAGATATTTCTCCGATAGCGGCAATATTATTGATTTCGGAAAAACGCACCGGCACGCCCATCGCGGGCGTTGTGGTGCCCCAGCGTCCGGGACCGAGCAGAATCGTCGGCATTTTTTCCCTTTTGCCGATCTGCTTGTTGAGTTTGCCCACCAGTCTGGCAACCTCGTGTTTATCAGATAAGTTCAACTTCGCGTAGCCCTGCGGATCAATATAAATTATTCTCGATATACCCAGATAGACACTGCCGCCCATAAAATTCGCCTCCTGCTGCAGCAGAATTTTACTTTTGGCGATTTTTTCCGGAATTTCCACGCGGCTGTAGTGGCCCTTCGTCTGAAAAGGCCGGCACTGCAGCAGATTTATTTTGAGGTTTCCTTCCGCGTTGAAGTTGGCCGTAAATTCGATGTCCACGGGATAGCGGTAAATCTGCTCCAGCGTCTTGAGCATTTTGGACATCACCTGAGAAAAAGCAGTGTTGGAAAGAAGCTCGTCAAAAGTCAGAAGCCAGGTGTCACGCGCCTCCCTGCCGAGCGATTTCATGTATTCGGCGGCGGCGTTATCTTTGACCGCCATCAGTTCGATATGCTTCGCGTATGTATTATTAAGAACATCCGCCGTGGAGACCGATTCAAATTTATTTTCATTGAGGTCGAGCACATCAACCTCATGCTGGGAAAAGCGGCGCATATCTTCCTGATTCGCGTAAGGTTTCACCAGGGGCGCGTCCAGGGCGACAATCCGCGGGTAATCATTTTCCACGCGGTTAACGGCGCGCGTGCCTAGCCCGAATACTATGCGCAGCATGCCCGCCTGCGGCTCCATCCCTTTTTGCCAGACAAAGGTATTGTAGGAAAGGCCAACACCGGCAAGATCCGGGAAAAAATAATGTTTGCGGTGCGCGCCGGAAACCCGTTGTACCAGAAGAGCCATTTGTTCATCAAGCTGGGCCAAACCGCGCTGCAGACGATAAGTCAGAGCGTCGGTATTCATGGTGCTGGCGAATATTTTGCGGACGGCTTCTTCGAAATTGTTATAGCGCTGCTCAGGAGTTCCCTGATTGGGACAAAAATAACTTTCATACTTTCCGGCGAAAGCGTTGCCGAAAGCATCTTCCAAAAGAGAACTGGAGCGCACGATAATCGGCGCCTGCCCGAAATATTCCAGCATCAACTGAAACTGTTCCTTGATTTCATCCGGAAAAACGCCGTGCAGCATTTTTTCCCTCAATTCCTTGGCTGCTTCAAAATATCCCTCTTCGGTTTTTTGCGCCATCAGCAGTTTCCACCATCCGTTTTGCACAATATAGGAATAGAAAATATCCGAGCCGATATAAAACGAATCGTGCAGCTCCAGGTGTTTTTCCCAATCCAGGGAAATATCCTTGCGCAAAATATTGCGCGACAGGAGCATGCCCACCGATTTTCCGCCGATAAATCCCGTGCCGATCAGACGTTTTTTTATTTCCACCAGGTCTTCCAGCGTGAAATATTCCTTAACCAGCGCGAGCATGCGTTTTTCCCTGCCAAGCAGCACGCGGGAAAGAGTTTCGACCATTTCCTGCTTTTCCTCAACGGCGGAGGGGTCCTTTAAAATATCGTCGGCCTGGAGGAAAATTCTGTCCCAGTAATCAAGATTTCTTTCGCCGCCGGTGGCGTTTTTATCGGATAAATAGGAAAAAAAGCTGGCCGCGTCCGCGCTGTTGAGAATCGGAACAAATTTCCCGTTTTGCATGATGTGCGGCAAAAACATCGTCGGCGTGTAACGTTTCCACGCTTTTAACGGATGAACACAGAGTTTCCCCTGATGTTTGTAAACATCAAGCATAACCTGTGTTGTTTCACGGATACGCGCCACGGTTTTAAATGAATGGCTGCTGCGTAAAATCGCGAAATAAGCCACGGTGTTTAACTCGAAAAGATATGGGCAGGTAATGACAAAAAAATTGCCGATCATCAGGTCGGTCGCCCACGCCATTAGCAAATCGGAAAGGCAATCGAAAACATAGAAAACATCACGCCCTTCGTCGCGGACGATGTTGTGAACCTGCGTGGAAAAAGATTCAAAACCGCTGTTGGCGTTCAAGGTGTAGACTTGGACAGAATCATTCTTTTCTATAAGCGGCGGATGCGAGGCAAAACGCATGTAAACAAGTCGTCTTTTTTCCTGCAGCGCGGTTTT
>JBBIHZ010000136.1:2102-2967 GCA_037446735.1 Deltaproteobacteria bacterium | reverse complement strand
CGTAGGGATCGATAAATTTCTTATAGTCAGCGATATCGTCAACCTGCAGCACTACATTATCTCCCATTTGTAGATAATTAAGAATTTCATCCAAGCCGCTGATACCGGTGCTTACCTGCTGTATTGCCGTCATTTGTATTGCCGTCATTTTCCCCTCTTTATTTAGTCGTTAACGTTTATCTCTGACACAATTTTGTTTCATATTTTAGGAACATTTATGTTGCGCGCCCTTAGGTACCGTTTGACCGCTCCATATCTTACAAATTTATAAGATATTGAATTTAAATATATTACACTCATTATGCGCGTTTAAAAACACGCTTGCTCCCAATGTCTGGATATATCCACGTTTTAGTTTTATCAAATAACGTGCCAACCCAAATAACCGTACAACATTTACCAAATCTTTCACCTTGACTTTATTATAGCTTAATTTCTAAATGAAGACAGCAGGAGTTTATAATCATGAATGATTTTGGCAATGTCATAAAGGATGTTATCCCGAAAGAAAAGGATTGCTTGGTCGGCTATGCCGATCTGCAGGGGCTTCTGCCGGATAAATACCTCGGTCTCGACTATGCCATAGTGCTTGGCCGCCGACTTGATGACACCATCATAAACTCAATAGCCAATGGACCGAACAGCGAATACTTCAACCACTACAATGAAGTTAATAAGGAGCTTTCCAAGGCAGCGCATCTTTTATGCGAAAAAATCCGTAGCTTTGACGCTCAAGCCATGGTCATTGAACCTACAATAACAGATGAAGACCTGAATGATAATTTTATCAAAACTCTGCGTTTGGATTTTTCCCACAAAATGGCGGCGACACGCGCGGGTCTCGGCTGGATCGGCAAAACCGCTC
>JBBIHZ010000136.1:0-2092 GCA_037446735.1 Deltaproteobacteria bacterium | reverse complement strand
TTCATTTCCAAAGAATACGGGCCGCGGGTGCGCATGGCAACGGTGCTGACTGATTATCCCCTGCCCGTTTGCACCCGTCCCATTGAAGAAAGTAAATGTGGAACTTGTGATCTGTGTGTAAAGATCTGCCCGGCGCAGGCGGCAAATGGCTTGGCCTGGAATATTAACGTTGACCGCAATGAATTTTTTGATCCGTTTGCCTGCCTGAAAAAAGCGCGCGAATTATCTTTTAATAACTTTGGCAAGGAAGCCAGCATCTGCGGTAAATGCATCTTTGTGTGCCCGATCGGCAAAAAACAAAATCTATCCGGCGCCAATAAACACAGTCGGCAATAACCTGGCTTTACCTATCAAAAGATGACATTCTGGAATGTAAAGTGATTTTTTTCCCGCTTGATACAGGTTTTAATAAATACGCATCTGACAGCCGCCGGCCAGTGTGCCTCCCAGCTCGCGGCATTTTTCCAAAATATCTTGCGTAATCTTGCCTTTGGCAATGACCGGCTCAAATACTTTTTTGAATTTGTAACCCAGCGCGATGCGCTCGATGGCCTTAAGCGCGCCGGTGCCGTCATTGCCGGCGCTGATAAAAACGACGAAAGGTTTACGGAAAACTTTATCCTGGGCTTCAGGATAAGTGCGATCGAAAAAATCCTTGAGCATCCCCGACATGTAGCCGAAATTTTCCGGCGTGCCCAGCGCCAGGCCGTCCGCCGCCAATAAATCCTCCAAGGTGGCTTCAGCGGCTCTTTTTAAAACCACCTCTACTGCTTCGATTGCCCTTGCGCCTTGGGCCACGGCCTCGGCCATTTTTTTTGTATTACCTGTCTGAGAATGATAAAGAATCAAAATTTTAGCCATATTTTCGTCACCGGTTTTTGGCAAAGATGGTTCGCAATGTAATATCAGGGCTAAAGACATTTTGCAAAATAATTATAGCCGCCGCGGACAAGCATCGGTAAAAATAATTATTGACAAACATGGCTACTTGGCTATATTGCCAAATAGCTCATGGGGTATCTCCTAATGAAAAAAGAAAAAAAAGGCGTCTATGAGGCGCGGGCGAAAATAATCAAAGCCATCGCGCATCCCAGCCGACTTTTGATAATCGAAGAACTGCAACGGCATCAAAGGTGCGTGAATGAGCTTACCGAGATGATCGGCGCGGATATGTCCACCGTCTCCAAACACTTAAGCGTTCTGAAAAATGCCGGTTTGGTTGAAGATGAAAAAAAGGGTAACTGTATTTACTATAACTTGCGTTGCAAGTGCGTTACGAATTTTATTGACTGTGTCGAAGAAGTCATTGCCGAGCCCGCCGGAAATCATAAAAGATTACGTTTGCCCGCAAAGACAGGAGAAAAACATGAAAATAGAAATTCCGGGCACGGGCTACGCCAAGTGCGAAAAGCTGGAAAAAATTGTTAAAATCGCCGTGCGGGAGGCGGGAATCAACGCGGACATTAACCATATAAAGGACATAAAGAAACTCATGGCCTACGGGGTCCTGGCCACTCCCGCACTGGTCATCAACGGCCAGATAAAAACCTCCGGTAAAATTCCCGCGCTGGAAGAAGTAAAAAAATAATCAACAGATAGAATAGAAAATATTATGAAAAAAAGAGTATTATTTTTATGCACCGCCAATTCCTGCCGCTCGCAGATGGCCGAAGGAATTGTCAGTCATTTTTTCGGCGACAAACTTGAAGCTTTTTCCGCGGGCACGCAGGCTTCTTTCGTTCATCCTGTGGCAACAGAAGTAATGAAGGAAATCGGCATTGATATTTCAAAATACCGCTCTAAAAATTTATCCGAATTCGACGGGCATAAATTCGACTATGTAATTACTCTTTGCGGCAACGCCAACGAAACCTGTCCGCTCTACATTGGCGGGACAAAAAAAACGCACATTGGTTTTGACGATCCGGCAAAAGCGCAAGGCGGGAAATACGAAGTCCTGCGGGAATTCCGTCGCGTGCGGGATGAAATTAAAGATAAGTTGACTGCCTTTTTTCAAAAAAAAGAATTATTAATTAAGGAGTCATCTATGTCGGAAAATATCGTGAAAAAACTGTCGTTTTCAGAACGCTTC
>JBBIHZ010000135.1:2850-5654 GCA_037446735.1 Deltaproteobacteria bacterium | reverse complement strand
GCTGGCGATGGGACTCGAACCCGCAACCTGCTGATTACAAATCAGCTGCTCTACCGATTGAGCTACGCCAGCAGCTTTTTTCACCTGTTTCTTTATTAATATCAAACTCTTACGCCATCAGGTAAAAAAACACAAAACTCCACCCTCAAGCGAATTGCCAAACTTAGTTTTTATGGTTTATTTTGTCAAGTAAATTTTTAAAAAATATAATATATTTAATTGGTGGAAGTTCATGCTATTTATATGTAAAAGTCAATCACTTCCCGGACAGTCAGGTTCACTTCGGTTTTGATGTTTAGGCTGCCCGTTATTTAGATCTTTAAAATTCTTTTTAAGCTGAAAAAAATTATTTTTACCCAAAGCCAGGCAAAGACGCCTCAAATCACTTGTCTGCCTGATGCGCCTTGTGACTGCTTTAGGACTCATATCAGTCTTCATCAATTAATCCTCTTAGGTGTTTAATGTCATCCTCATCCTGACCGCTGCTGCGTAAAGATTTTAAGCGAATTAATCCTTCCGGAGAGACAACAGAAATATTTCCATCTTCCCATAAAACATCTTTGCGCGACTCCCACACATCAGTAATTTCCGGAGTTACCAGTAGCAAATCAAGAAGAAGTTCATCACCAGATTCAGCTTCTATTTTACACAGTCGGTATATTTTAATTTTTTCTCCTTTAAATTTTAACAAACCTGTATCAAAAGAAAATCCCAGTCCTCCGGCAATTTCTTTTACCTTACCGAGGCTCTCCGGCGCTATCATTATGTCTATATCCATCGTTGCTCGTGGGAAAGCATAAACAGCCATTGCCAGACCCCCGCATAGAGCAAATTCGATTTTCTCTTCCTTTAACTTCAGAAGAAGTTTTTTGAACTCATTCAAAAGGTCCATATTTAGCTTTGACCTGTTATAAACTAACCTTAATTTTTCTTTTTTAATTCATAAAAATATAATGCAGTTATGCCTCTTATTCAAGCTAAATATTATGTAAAATCGACAAATAGCCAATTTCATATATATTCTATTTGTCGAACAAATATCGTCATTTCTTAGCCTTTTCAGCAGAATTTTCATCAGTTTTTGGATTCCGGTTTTCACCGGAATAACGACCCCATAAAAAGTTATTTGCAAATAACTTTTTATGGGATTAAAAAAATATTTTGACAAAATATTTTTTTTGCATTAAGTTATTTTCACTTTTTTATGAAGTCTATATAAAAACGATGATGTACATAGCGAGAAACCGTAATTTAGTGCTAAATATTCTGCCCCTGCTTTTGGGCCTCGCTCTGTTGCGCCTGTTACTTAAGGCCTGCCGCTCATCGTTTTTAGGTCGTCACTAGTACTATAAACATAATGATAACCTAAAAGGCCGTGGGCGGAAAAAGCCCACGGCCTTTTTTTGTGAGGCTCGAATTATGCAAAATAAGTGCAGCAAAATTGGCAAGCCGAACAACCCCGCGTATGCGGGATACGTAAAATAATTTTTGCAACACCTAAGTTTCCATGAGGGGGAAAATATGATGAAGAAAGACAAAAACCGCGTTTTTATTTTCGACACGACATTGAGAGACGGGGAGCAGTCGCCTGGCTACAGCATGAACACGGAAGAAAAGCTGATGATGGCCCGGCAACTGGAAAAACTCGGCGTTGATATCATCGAAGCGGGATTTCCCATCGCTTCGGAAGGTGATTTTGACGCAGTCAAGCAAATCGCCAAGGAAATTAAAAAATCCCAGGTGGCGGGACTGGCGCGCGCCAACAAACTGGATATCGACCGCGCCTGGCAGGCGATCAAAGGAGCGGCGCATCCGCGCATCCACACTTTTATTTCGTCTTCCGATATTCATCTCAAATACCAGCTCAGAAAAAGCCGCGAGCAGGTGCTCAAAGAAGCGGTTGATGCAGTGAAGCTCGCCCGTTCCTACACTCAAAACGTGGAATTTTCGCCGATGGACGCCACGCGTTCGGACAAAGATTACCTTGTCGATATGGTATCGGCGGTAATTGACGCGGGCGCCTGCACGGTCAATATTCCGGACACCGTGGGCTATGCCATTCCCGAAGAATTCGGAGATTTGATCGCCTATCTTTTTGCCCATGTCAAAAACATAGGCGATACGATTGTGGCTGTGCACTGCCACAATGATCTGGGGCTCGCGGTGGCGAATTCCCTGGCCGCCATCCGCAACGGCGCGAGACAGGTGGAATGCACCATCAACGGCATCGGCGAGCGCGCGGGCAATACAGCTATGGAAGAAATCGTCATGGCATTGGCCACGCGCAAGGATATGTACGGACTTTACACCAAAATAAACACTGACCAGATTTATAAGACTTCACGCCTGCTCACTCAGATCACCGGCATACCGGTGCAGCCCAATAAGGCTATCGTGGGCGCCAACGCTTTCGCGCATGAATCCGGCATTCATCAGGACGGTCTGATTAAGGAAAAAATAACTTATGAAATCATGACGCCGCAGTCGGTGGGCATCAGCGACACGCATATCGTGCTGGGCAAACATTCCGGTCGCGCCGCTATTTCACAGCATTTAAAAAAGATGGGTTATAACCTTAACGATGAGCAAATAACTAAAATCGCCGTTCGTGTAAAAGAGTTGGCTGATGTCAAAAAAGATATTTTCGATGAAGACCTCGATGCGATTGTTTCCGAAGAAATTTACCGCGGCGAGGATAAATATAATCTTGTTTACCTCAACGTGGTCAGCGGCAATGTCGCGGTGCCGACGGCAACAATGGAGATGAAAATCGGCGATACGGTTGCTCGCGAGGCGGGCTTCGG
>JBBIHZ010000135.1:0-2820 GCA_037446735.1 Deltaproteobacteria bacterium | reverse complement strand
CACCAAAACCAATTACCAACTCTTACGGTACGCCGTCAACGCCATTACCGGCGGCTCGGACGCGCAGGGTGAGGTCAGCGTGCAACTCAAATACAACGGCCATTCGGTGGTCGGGCGCGGGGCCGATCCCGATGTCATTGTGGCCTCCGCCAAGGCCTATATCAACGCTCTCAATCGACTGGAATTTCTAAAAAACAATGTGAAAAAGGTTAAGATTGTTGAATAAAAATTAAAAATAAGTTAAGGACATCTTCACTTCATTTTTCAAACACAGGAGACTATTTGTGGGAAAGACGATTACGGAAAAAATTTTAATGGCGCATACGAAACTCAAAGAGATTCATCCGGGTCAATTGATTAACGCCCGCGTGGATATCGCCCTGGGCAATGATATCACGGCGCCTATCGCCATAAAGGAATTCCGCACCGCGGGTGGAAAAAAGGTTTTCAATAAAAACAAAGTGGCGCTGGTGCTGGACCATTTCACTCCCAATAAGGATATAAACTCCGCCGAACAATGCAAGGAGGTGCGCGAATTTGCCATTGAACACGGCATTGTTCATTTTTATGAAGGCGGACAGGTGGGCGTGGAGCACGCGCTCCTTCCCGAAAAAGGAATTGTGCTTCCCGGGGATCTGGTCATCGGCGCGGACAGTCACACTTGTACCTACGGCGCGCTGGGCGCTTTCGCCACCGGCGTGGGCAGCACTGATCTGGCCGCCGCCATGCTTACAGGCGAACTGTGGTTCAAGGTGCCGCAATCCATTAAATTTATTATTTACGGAAAAATGAAAAAGTGGGTTTCCGGCAAAGACCTGATACTCAATATTATCGGGCGCATCGGCGTGGACGGCGCTCTTTATCAGGCCATGGAATTCACCGGAGAAACAATCAACAGACTTCCCATGGCGGACAGATTTTCCATGGCGAACATGGCGGTCGAAGCCGGCGCCAAAAACGGAATTTTTACGCCCGACGCGATAACGAAAGAATATATCAAAGGCCGCGCGAAACGCGCTTGTAAATTTTACGCCTCCGATTCCGACGCGGTATATTCACAGATAATTGAAATCGACGCCGGCAAGCTCGAACCGCAGGTGGCTTTTCCGCATCTGCCCTCCAACGTTAAAGGCGTGAGCAAGGCGGGTAAAGTAAAAATCGATCAGTCCCTTATTGGCTCATGCACCAACGGTCGCATTGAGGATCTACGCGTGGCGGCGAAAATTCTAAAAGCACGCAAAACTGCCCCTCATGTGCGTTTGATTATCGCCCCGGCCACGCCCAATATTTACACACAGGCGATGCGGGAAGGATTGCTGGATACTTTCATGAAGGCTGACGCGGTAATTTCTCCACCCTCGTGCGGCGCGTGCCTCGGCGGCCATCTGGGAATTCTCGCGGCGGGCGAAAGAGCCGTGGCGACGACCAACCGCAATTTTGTGGGGCGCATGGGGCACCCGAAAAGCGAAGTCTATCTGGCAAGCCCCGCCGTCGCGGCAGCTTCCGCTGTTCTAGGCAGGATCGCGTCTCCCGAGGAACTTTAAATTCTTAAAATAATGAGGTTTTTATAAAATGAATTTCAGCGGCAAAATATGGAAATTCGGTGACAACATCGACACGGACGCGATTATTCCGGCGCGCTATCTTAACACGTCTGATCCCAAAGAATTAGCCAAACACTGCATGGAAGACGCGGATCCGGATTTTGTCAAAAAAATGAAGCCGGGTGATATTATCATCGGCGGAGAAAATTTCGGCTGCGGCTCCTCACGCGAACACGCGCCGATCGCCATCAAGGCCGCGGGCATCTCCTGCGTGGTGGCCAAAAGCTTTGCCCGCATTTTCTACCGCAATTCTTTCAACATGGGCTTGCCGATTTTTGAATGCCGCGAGCTCGTTGACAATATTGCGGAAGGCACGGAAATCAGCATTGACAGCGTCAAAGGAAAAATTACGATCAGAGATACGCAAAAAACTTTTTCCATAAATCCGATCCCTCCCTTTATGGAGCAGTTAATCGCCGACGGCGGCCTGCTCAAACATATCGCGAAGAAGTGAAAAAATCATGACCAAAAAAGATTTCATGATGGCGGTTTTCCCGGGCGACGGCATCGGCGTGGAAATCATGCGGCAGGCGCGGCAAGTGCTCGATTTTCTCTCCGGGAAAATCAGTTTAAACCTGCGGGTCGAGGAAGGACTTATCGGCGGCGCCGCTTATGATAAATACGGCATCCCACTGCCGCCGGAAAGCCTAGAGATGGCTCTGCAAAGCGACGCTGTGCTTCTGGGCGCCGTGGGCGGACCGAAATGGGAAGAACTAGATTATTCTGTCCGGCCGGAAAGAGCGCTTTTGGGCCTGCGCAAGCAACTGGAACTTTTTGCCAACTTAAGACCGGTGGTCGCTTATGATGAGCTGCTGCACGCGTCCACTTTGAAAGAAGAAGTTCTGCGCGGCGTCAATATTATGATTGTCCGGGAACTTACCGGCGATGTCTATTTTGGCCAACCACGCGGGGTGAACAAAGAAAACGGGCAACGCACAGGCATAAACACCATGATTTATACGGAAAAAGAAATAAGTCGCGTGGCTTGCTTTGCTTTCGAAATTGCCAGAAGTCGCCGCAAAAAACTCGTTTCCGTGGATAAGGCCAACGTCCTCGAGTCCACTGAGCTGTGGCGTGATATCGTCACGAAAGTGGGAAAGGACTACCCGGATGTGGCGCTCAGTCACATGTATGTGGACAACTGCGCGATGCAGCTCATCCGCAAGCCGGCGCAGTTTGATGTCATTCTGACCACGAATTTATTCGGAGATATTTT
>JBBIHZ010000134.1:0-5715 GCA_037446735.1 Deltaproteobacteria bacterium | reverse complement strand
CGAATGCTGTTTTATAACGGCGATATCGAATGCCGCCTGCTGGAATACGAACTATACGCTGACAGCAGAAAACGCCCAAAAGGCAGTTAACCGGTTTCACCGGGCTTTAATATCTTCCGGTAATCGGAGGCAAGATTTTTTTTGGGCACACCCAACTCGATGATATCCCACGGCAGGATTTCTTTTACCGATTTATGCCGGTAGACGTAAAAATCCGGATTAATGTTTACTTCCTTGAGCGCTTTTTTCCAATTGCCGTTTAAACGCTGCACGGCCAGCAATATTTCCCCCACTCTTCTGTCGCCCAGCGACAAAAGCGCCTGCACGTAATTCCATTTGGGAAAATCAGAAATGACTTTTATCTGCTTGTCTTTTATGAACGCGCCCTCTATTTTTTTAATTTTTTTACCGGCCGCCTGCACGTCCTCCAGCGCGCACCACTGCAGAGGCGTGTGCGGCTTCGGGATAAACTGATTGATGCTCAGCGTCACGCGACGGAATTTTCTCTTTCCCTGCGTGTGGCGCAAAGCCGTGTGCTGAACCTTTTTGGCGAGTTCAATAATCGCGTCGATATCCGCCGCCGCCTCCCACGGCAGCCCGACCATAAAATACAGGCGCAGGTTGGGAATATCCTTTTCAATGAGAATTTCCGCGGCTTTTACTATATCCGCTTCAGTGATTCCCTTGCGCAGCAGATCCCTCATTCTTTGCGAACCCGCTTCCGGCGCCAGCGCTATTGTCTCCACTCCCGCCTTTTTGAGCACTTCAATAAGCTCCGGCGAAATTCTGTCGATCCGCAGAGAGCTAATCCCAGCCCGCGCGTTTTTGCCGACAATATCGTTCAGCATCGTCATTAATTCGGGATGATCGCAGACAGCGGTGCCCACCAGACCGATTTTCTGCTTTTCCTTCAATCCCCGGCTGACGGATTTTAAAACCAGTTTCGCGTTGCGGAAGCGCGGCGGATGATAGGCGTACGCCGCGGCGCAGAAACGGCAATAATAGCCGCAGCCGCGGTTTATTTCCACCAGGAACATGTCATCCATTTCCGTTTGCGGCGCGCTGATTATTTCCTGAGTGGCAAAGGCGCTGATATCCCTGATGGGCTTGATTTTTATTTTTACCGGCAAATCCTGATTTACCGGCTCGACCGACTTAATTCTGCTTTCCCTATCATATTTAACCTTATATAAAGAAGGCACATATACGGAAGGAATATTTTTTTGCATATCGGCAAGGTATTTGAGACGGCTTTTGCGCCTGCGCATGGCCTGCGCGAAAGACGCGGCGAATTGCGGCAGTGCTATTTCGGCTTCGCCCAGAATAAATAAATCAAAAAAATCGGCCAAAGGCTCCGGATTGAGCGTCGGCGCGATACCGCCGCCGATAATCAGCGGATAATCATCATCGCGCTCGGCGGCCAGGAGCGGTATGTCCGCCCACGCCAGTATTTTCAGAACATTGGGATAATCGTTTTCAAAGGATAGAGAAAAAGCCAGAATATCGAATTGCCTGAGAGGTTTTTGGCTTTCCAGACTTACTACCCCTGCCGCGCCGGAGGCGAATTCGGCATCGTCTTCCGGCGCGGTCAGGAACAGTCTTTCGCAAAGAAAGGAAGGTTGATCGTTTAATATTTTATATACCGTCTGGAAGCCCAGATTCGCCATGCCCACCCGGTAGTAATTTGGATAAGCAAGGCAAACACTGTGGTATGTCCCCCAAACTTTTTTTAAAGAGCCCCGCTCCTGCTCCAAAAGAGCATTATATTTTTTCCTTAGCTTCCAATCCATGTTTTCATCATGGCCTATAACCCTGCATAAATGTTCGTGTCACGCGTTTTTCGCTAGTCCGCCTGGCGGCGCAGAAACGTCGGAATTTCCAGATCCAATTCCTCCGTCCCTTCGTCCAGGCCCAGGTTTATGACCGCGGCGCTGTTGCGTGTTTTTTCTTTGCGCACAAATGCCGGTGTGGACAAATCTTCGCGCCGGAAACCGGAAAGGTTCATGACATTTTCCGGCAATACTTTTTTCTTGATGACGTTATCGTCAAAGCCGGTGGCGATAACCGTGATGCGTATTTCGTCATCCATGTTTTCGTCAATTACCGTGCCGAAAATTATATTGGCGTCTTCATGCGCTTCCGCCTGAATCAGCGACGAAGCTTCGTTGACTTCATACAGGCTCATGTCCTGGCCGCCGGTGATGTTCAGCAGTATGCCGTGCGCGCCCTGAATGGTGTTGTCCTCCAAAAGCGGCGAAGAAATGGCCTTTTGCGCCGCCTCCACCGCGCGGTTTTCGCCGCGGGCGACACCCGTGCCCATCACGGCCATGCCCATGGAGCTCATGATGTTGCGCACATCGGCAAAATCCAGATTGATCAGGCCGGGAACCAGAATCAGATCGGAAATTCCCTTGACAGCCTGATAAAGAACATCGTCTGCTTTTTTGAAAGCTTCGAGAAGCGAAAGGCTGCGTCCACCCAGGCTCAAAAGCCGCTGATTGGGAACGACAATCAATGTGTCCACACAGTCGCGTAAATACTCTATTCCTTCCTCCGCCTGCATGTTGCGCTTTTTCCCCTCAAACTGAAACGGTTTGGTAACCACGGCGACTGTCAGGACGCTGCACTCGCGGGCGACTTCCGCGATGATCGGCGCCGCGCCCGTGCCCGTTCCTCCGCCCAGACCGGCGGTGATAAAAATCATGTCTGCGCCTTCCAGATACGGCCTGATTTCATCGCGTGATTCGAGAGCCGCCTGCCGCCCGACTTCCGGATTGGAGCCGGCGCCCAGCCCCTTGGTTATTTCCATGCCGAGCTGAATCTTGATCGGCGCCTTGGAAACATTCAACGCCTGCGCGTCTGTATTGGCGTTGATGAAATCGACCCCGCGCAGGGAATACGAAATCATCGTGTTCACGGCATTTCCCCCGCCGCCGCCTACTCCCACCACCTTGATTTTTGCCGAATTTTCGTTACAAACCTCTTTTAATTCAAACATGGCTCACCCTTCCTTTCAGAAAAATTCTTGAATTAGTTTTTTTATGGACCTTGACACTCTGCCGAATACATTTATTTTTCTGCCGTAAACCGACTCTCCTTCCAACTGCTTGCTTCCGTAAACAATCAATCCAACGCCGACGGTGTGCGCCGGAGAATTGACCACATCGGCCAGCCCCCCCACGCCGGTGGGATTGCCGGGGCGCGCCGGCATGTCGAACACCTGCTCGGCCAGTTCATTAACTCCCGGCATCAGCGCCGTTCCGCCCGTGATGACAACGCCTGCGGCCAGTGCTTCTTCAAACCCGGCGCGCACGATTTCCTTGAAGGCCAGACTCAATATTTCTTCCATGCGCGGCTCGATTATCCTTCCGAGAATCTGACGGGATACTTCTCTGTCCTCACGACCGCCCACGCTCGGCACGTGTATTGTCTCCTCTTTTGGAATTAAAGACGTCATGGTGCAGCCGTACTTCAGCTTAATATTATCCGCTTCATTCATCGGCGTGCGTAAACCGGTGGCGATATCGGAGGTGACGTAATTCCCGCCTACCGGCAGTATCGCTGTGTGCCTGATGGATCCTTCGGTAAAAACGGCGATGCCGGTGTTCGCCCCGCCGATATCAATCAGCGCCACACCCAGATCCTTTTCATCCGAGCTGAGCACCGCTTCGGAGGCCGCGAGCTGCTCCATGACGATATCATCTATATCCAGGCCGACACGTGTGACGCATTTGATAATGTTTTGAATGGCGGCAGAAGACACGGTCACGATATGAACTTTCGCCTCGAGCCGGACACCGGCCATGCCTTTGGGATCCCTGATGCCGTCCTGCCCGTCGACAACATAGCTTTGGGGCAACACGTGCATAATTTCTCTGTCCGCGGGAACGGCAATGGCGCGGGACGCTTCAACCGCGCGCTGCACATCGCCTTCATCGACTTCGCGCCCCTTGATGGAAACAATTCCCAGCGAGTTCTGTCCTTTCACATGATTTCCGGCAACGCCCACATAAACCGAGTTGATGCGGCAACCGGACATGTGCTCCGCCTCATCTATCGCTGTCTTAATGGATTCCACCATATTGTCGATATTAACCACGGCGCCTTTTCTCATTTCCTTTGCCGGTGACGTACCGATGCCGATTATATCTATGCCCGTATCCGTAACTTCACCGACAACTGCCGTAGTTTTGGTGGTTCCGATATCAAGCCCAGCCAGCACATCATGTTTTTTACGCATCACCTTTCACCTCGCCTTGTATTTACTTTTCCCAACTTTTATATTCGGTAACCCTTGCTTTTTGTTTCCGTCTGATTTCTGACAAACGCGCCCTTACGCTGCACGGTGATTTTGGAATTGTCGGTAAGGTCAAAACATATCAAGCCTTTCAGCATTCCCTTCTTTTCCAGATCAGCCATCACCGCCTTCACATTGCCGAGTTTGTTCTCCAGTCCGTCCGTGCCGAGCCGCAGATAAAATCCTCTTTCCGTCAGCACAGATAAGCCGAATATCTCATTGATATTCACTTCGGACACAGAACCTAAGTATCCGTATTTACGCGTGTTTTGCAAAGTGGCGACCAGCTTCAAGGCACTTAAAAAGCGCGGCTCCCTTGTTCTTTCCAAGTCAGCAAGGCCGGTAATCACGGGCAAGTCAGTCTCGTCGCCTTCATTAACTTCCTTAAAAACATTTCCTTCTGTATCCACCAGGAAAAAATCATTTTTAATCTGCAGCAGCGTCAGGGGTTGCCTTTCCCTTAGTTCCAGCACCAGACGGTCGGGCAGTTCCCTGCCGACATAAATATTTTTTACCCAGGGATTCGCCGCCACTCTCTTTGCTATCGCTTTTTTATTTACAGCCAAAAGATTCTGCGCGGGCTTTACTTCCGCCAGCGCAAGGATATCTTTTTGCGTCAGTTCTTTCATGCCGCGCACTTCCGTTTCCTTTATGGAGAAATAAGGAGCGCTCAAAAGCAAACAGTAGGCGTAAATGAAAGCGCAGCAAAAAACAGCCGCCGAAAAAAGCAGGCCCAGCGCCCGGAACAAGTCAAGACACACCTCGCCAAACCGGCGCACCAGACGGTATCTTTTTGCTTCGTAACTTTTTTTCAGTCTCGCCGTCATTACGCTTCCCCGATGACCACCACTTCGGGCTCCAGATTAATCCCCTTTTTCTCTTTGGCTTCCTTCTGCACAAAAGCCATCAGTTCTAAAACATCCGCCGCTCTGGCCCTGCCTGTGTTGACGATAAAGTTCGCGTGTTTAGGAGAAATCTGCGCTTCGCCCGCTTTTTTCCCCTTCAATCCCAACTCTTCTATTATTCTTCCCGCCGGCTGGCCGGGAACATTTTTAAAAATCGAGCCGGCGTTGGGATATTCCAGCGGATGCTTTTCCTGCCGCCACTGCATTATCTCCTTCATGCGGCCGCGTATTTCGTCCGCCTTGCCCTTCTCCAAATCAAAAGTCGCGGAAAGAACAATAGCGTCCGGGGGCAAATTTGTTTTTCTGTAGGAAAAAGTTATTTTATCGCGGCTCAGCTCTTTTTTTTCGCCTTCTTCATCCAGCAGATAAACACAAAAAACAACATCCTTGATTTCCCTGCCGTATGCCCCCGTGTTCATGCGCACGGCGCCGCCGACACTGCCGGGAATACCGGTACAAAACTCCATGCCGGCAAGTTCCTGTGCCGCCGCCATGCTGACCACGGCGGAAAGC
>JBBIHZ010000133.1:3067-5715 GCA_037446735.1 Deltaproteobacteria bacterium | reverse complement strand
TTCCTACAACCTATTTCCAGATTCAAGGTGTCCGGTTCATTTGGGGGCTAGTTCAAAAAGTTTCTTGACAATACAGTCTTAGTTGATACGATTGTTTCAAATTTGCGTTTTAAATTATTGTTTGGTTATTAACGTGATTACAGAGAAAAAAATTACGGCCAAGGCGGAAGCCATTTTAAAAATCGCGGGCGAAATATTCGCCACACATGGATTCCGCCGCACCACGATACGCGAAATCTGCAAGCGCTGCAAAATAAATCTGGCCGCCATCAACTACTACTTTGGCGATAAAGAACATTTATATCTGGCCTGCCTTAAATATTACGAGTCCCTTGCCGTGCAAAAAGTGCCCCTAAACTTCGGCATTAATCCCGCGGCGCCACCGGAAGAAAAACTAAGCACCTATATTCAGAATTTTATCTATCGCCTGCTCGAGGAAGACAAACAGACGCTCTTCGGCAAGCTTCTTGCCCACGAGTTCTTTGAGCCCACCGGGGCGCTTGACGCGTTAATTGAAGAATCAATCAAGCCTTCTTTCTATTTTTTATTGTCGCTGGTGCGTGAAGTTTTGGGCCACAACTGCCCCGTAAAAAAAGCGGAGCTTTGCGCGATGAGTATCGTCGGCCAATGCATCTATTTTCGCAACGCGCAGCCGGTTATTTTCCGCCTCAGAAATAAAGACAAATACTCAGAAGAGGACATAAAGGAGATTGCCGATCACATTATTAACTTTTCTCTCAAGGCGCTTAACAATTATTTCACAGATCAACAATAACAGGTGCGGATATGCCAAAAAAAATAATTTTTTATTCACTTCTGTTCTTTCTCGCGGTGGCAGCCGGCGCTTTTGCCGCCGAGGAGATAAAGGACGGGGATATTTTAAATCTCGAGCGCTGTATCGATATCGCCCGGCAAAATCATCCCGCGATCAACGCCGCTCAATATTCTGTGCGCGCCAGCGAAAGCAGAATCGGACAGGCGCGAGCGGGTTATCTGCCGCAGCTTACGTTTCAATCCGGTTATCAACGCGTTGGCCCGGCGCAACTAACTTCCGTCCCCTCAGATCCCTATAATTATTATTCAAACATGCTGACGCTCAACCAGACACTGTTTGACTTCGGAAAAGTATTTAATCAAATCCAGATACAGGGCTTATATACCGAGTCAACAAAAGCCGATCTGTCAGATATTTCGGGACGCGTTATTTTCGGAGTTAAACAGGCTTATTTTGTATACCTGCAGACAAAAATGAGCGTGGATGTCGCCGCCGAAACGGTCAATAAATTCCGACAGCATCTGGAAATAGCCACCGCTTTTTTTGAAACCGGCAAACGCTCCAAAATCGACGTGACCAGCGCGGAAGTCAATTTAAGCAATGCCCGGATTAACTTAATCAAAGCGGAAAACACGCTGCGCCTGGCCAGGGCCAATCTTAATAATACCATGGGGCTCAAAAATTCTCCTGTCTATCGTATAGATGAGGACCTTGTTTTTAAACCTTATGAAATCACCCTGGCGCAGGCCCTGCGCAGAGCTTTTGACGCACGTCCCGATTTACTTTCCACAGCGAAGAAAAAAGAGGCGCTGGAAAAAACAGTTGTCTTGAATCAGAAAGGATATCTACCGGTATTATCGGGAAGCGCGGCTTATGGTTATCTAGCAAACGATCATAAAACAGATGAAAACTGGAGTGTCGGCGTTGTGCTTACCTTCCCTCTTTTCACAGGCTTTTCCACCAAATACCAGATTGACGAAGCCAAGGCCAATCTGAACGTGCTCAAGTCCAATGAAGATTCATTATTGCAGCAAGTCGCGCTTGAAGTCGAATCCGCCTACCTATCGCTTAAGGAAGCGGGTGAAAGAATCGGCGCGGGCGAAATTATCGTGCGTCAGGCCGAGGAAAACGTTGAACTGGCCACGGGAAGATACGAAGCCGGAGTCGGCAGTTCGATTGAAATTACCGACGCCATGATTACCTTGAATAACGCTAAAATGACCTATATAACGGCGCTGACCGATTATCACATCGCGCTGGCAAATCTGGAACGAGCCATGGGAGAAAACAAATGAAAAAAATAATAATTGCCGCGGTTATTCTTATTATTGCCTCAGTCGGGTTCTGCACATTAGTTAAGCATAAAAATAATCAGGCGAAATATATAACGGAAACAGTCGGCCGCGGCGATATCAAATCCATGGTCTCCGCCACGGGAACAGTCAATGCCGTAACCACCGTTTTAGTCGGCACGCAGGTCTCCGGAACAATAAAACAGTTATTGGTCGATTTCAATTCTCCGGTAAAAAAAGACCAGCTTCTGGCAACTATTAACCCCTCGACCTTTGAAGCACAGGTACAGCAGGCAAAGGCTAACCTGCTTCTGGCGGAAGCCAACCTGGAAAAAGCCCGTGTCACCGTACAGGACGCCAAAGCAAATCTGGAGAGAAACAAAGCTCTTTTCGCCAAAAATTTTATCGCGAAGATTGAACTTGATAATTCCGAAACAGCTTATCTTTCCGCCCTGGCTCAGCTAAAGGCATCCGAGGCGCAGGTGGCGCATTCGCGCGCCGCCCTGAATTACGCGCAGATAAATTTGAGATATACAAGAATCATATCGCCCGTAAACGGCATAGTAATTTCGCGCAATATC
>JBBIHZ010000133.1:0-3057 GCA_037446735.1 Deltaproteobacteria bacterium | reverse complement strand
AGTCCAGGCTGTCGATGACGACGGTGCGGTAGTCGTGGTCACCGGAGTACAGCGACTCCAGCGCCGCCATCACCTCGCCGAGGCTGCGGGCCAGCGGGAAGCTCTCGCAGTCGATGTCGGCCAGACCGTCGCGGCGAGTTTTCAAACCCCCACACTTTTCACAATCGCCCAGGATCTGACGAAAATGCAGATAAACACCAGTGTGGACGAAGCGGATATCGGCAGAATAAAAAAAGGCCAGCCGGTGGAGTTTTCCGTGGATTCATATCCGGATATAACCTTCAAGGGAAATGTTTCTGAAGTACGTAATTCTCCCATCATCGTTCAGAATGTTGTTACCTATGACGTTATTGTGAAAGTTGATAATCCTGAACTAAAGCTGAAACCGGGTATGACCGCTAATGTTTCCATAGAAGTCGCCAATAAAAAAGACGTGCTGCTTATACCTTCCGCCGCGCTGCGAATCAACATTCAGGACGCGGGTTCTGCTCCATCGCGGCAAAGATCTCCGGGCGTTTGGATATTAACCGCCAACAAACCTCAGCGGGTAGCAATTGAAACGGGCATCAGCGACAACAGATTCACGGAAGTGCTTTCCGGCGATATATCCGTCGGCAGTTCGATAATTGTGGAAGTCAATGATCCGAAAAAACAGGCCGCCGCGTCTTCGTTCAGGCCTCCCGGTTATCTGAGGTAATATGACGCTGATTGAAACGAACAAACTGCAGAAAATATATCTGCTGGGCGAAAACGAGGTTCGCGCGCTGGAAAATGTTTCCCTGAAAATCAACGCGGGGGAATTTGTCGCGGTCATGGGGCCATCCGGTTCCGGCAAATCCACCTTTATGAACGTGATCGGCTGCCTCGATGAACCGACCAGCGGCCAATACCTGCTGGACGGCACTGATGTCAGCAGGATGGAGCGCGACGCCCTGGCGCAGATCCGCAATAAAAAAATCGGTTTTGTCTTTCAGGGGTTTAATCTCCTGCCGCGCACTTCCGCTTTGGAAAACGTGGAAGTGCCCATGCTTTACAACGACACTTCGCCGCGTCAACGAAAAGAGATGGCCATGTGGGCGCTTAAAGCGCTGGGCCTGGAAGGGCGGGAGCATCATCATCCCAGCCAGCTTTCCGGAGGTCAGCAGCAGCGCGTGGCGATTGCCCGTGCGCTGGTAAACGACGCGCCGCTTCTTTTAGCCGATGAGCCGACGGGAAATTTGGATACAAAAACGAGTGTCGAGATTATGGAGCTTTTTGTACGGCTTAATGAAGAAAATAAAATAACAATTGTTCTGGTCACGCATGAAACGGATATCGCGAGCTTCAGTCAACGCACAATCAAATTCCTTGACGGCCATGTTATCAGCGATAAGGCGACAAAACGATGATCAGCATTCCTTCCACCTTTAAAATTTCACTGCGCGCCCTGCGCGTGAATAAAATGCGTTCGGCCCTGACAATGCTGGGAATTATCATCGGCGTGGCGGCGGTCATCACCATGATCGCCGTGGGCAAAGGTACCAGCGAAAAATTATCGCAGCAGATATCAACAGTGGGCAGCAACATGATTATCGTGCTGCCCGGCAGCACGACGGCTGGCGGCATCCGGGGAGGATTCGGCACACAGATGACGCTGACGCGCGCCGACGCGGAAGCAATTGAGCGGGAATGCTCCGCTGTTCACGTGGTGGCTCCGGTGTTGAACGGAGCGGCGCAGGTTGTTTTCGGCAACCAGAACTGGTCAACAAGCGTTTATGGAACAACCGAGGCCATGCTCGAAGTAAGAGACTGGAGATTAATTGCCGGCAGAAATTTTACCGAACAAGACATCCGTAATTCAACCAAAGTGTGTCTTTTAGGCCAAACTGTGGTTGGCAAACTTTTCGGGGCGATGGATCCCCTGCAGCAGACAATCCGGATTAAAAAAGTCCCTTTTACCGTTATCGGCATCCTCGAGAGCAAAGGACAATCAGTAATCGGGCAGGATCAGGATGATGTTATCTTCATTCCTTTGACCACCGCGCAAAAAAGAATCTTCGGCACAACCACGCCGGGCATGGTGCGCACCATCGCGGTAAAAGCCAGAAGCGCTGAGGATTTAAACAAAGCGGAAGAACAAATCACCCAGCTTTTAAGGCAAAGACACCGCATTGGACCAAACCAAGAGGATGATTTTTCCGTGCGCAACCTGACGCAAATGCTGGATTTAGCGCAGCAGGCTTCCAAAGCCATGGCCCTGCTTCTGGCGGCCATCGCCAGTATTTCGCTTTTGGTGGGAGGTATCGGCATCATGAATATCATGCTTGTTTCCGTCACCGAACGCACGCGCGAAATCGGCATACGCATGGCGGTGGGTGCGAAAACATGGGATATCCGCCTGCAGTTTATTATTGAGGCAATAACGCTTTCCTTGATCGGCGGCATGATCGGCATAGTTCTTGGCATCATTGTCACCAAATTTCTTTCCGCTTTTGCCAATCTGACCACGGTTATTTCACCTTTTGCCGTGATTCTTTCTTTCGGATTTTCCGGACTGGTCGGCATATTTTTCGGGTTTTATCCCGCCTATAAAGCGTCGCTGCTCAATCCGATTGACGCGCTGCGCTATGAATGATATGAAGCTTGCATTATTTTATTGACCTCATAGACGATTTTATGTATTAATTGCCAGCTTTTTGAGACTATGCATTGATTTTTCATTAATATTATTCAGGGGGAAAATAAAAAATGAGCACGGAAATTAAAGCTCCGATGACCGGCAAGATTGCCAGTATTGTCGTTAAGGTCGGTGCCGAAGTAAACGCGGATGATGAAGTCATCATCATGGACGCGATGAAAATGGAAATCCCGGTCTATTCGCCGGTGAAAGGCACAGTGAAGGAAATTAATGTCAAAGAAGGCGATTCCGTGAAGACCGAACAGGTTTTAATGGTCATCGGTTAAAATTTTTATTTAATGTCGCCTCGCTGATTTTTTAATTAAGATTTTTTTAAAGCATAAAGTTAAAATAAAAAGGCATTGTGAGTATTCACAATGCCTTTTCTTCTTGGCAAATAC
>JBBIHZ010000132.1:0-5792 GCA_037446735.1 Deltaproteobacteria bacterium | reverse complement strand
AATAGATTCCCATTCTGGCCGGCAAAAAAGGAAAAACCTGTTTTTGCCGGCGCAAAAAAAACAGGCCGCGACAAGCATCAAGAAACTTCCGGTCATCCGTCACGTGGCGCTGCTCAATCCCTTTATATCGGATCAGCGCAAAAAGCTTGGTCATTGTTTTATCCACCCGAGGCATGCCCACAAGCAATACCCCTCCCGGTTTTAAAACTCTGTGCAATTCCTCAATAATAGAACGGCAATCATATATGTGTTCAAAAACGGAAAATGCAACAATTAAATCAAAAAAGTCACCGGGGAAAGCAATGCGCAATAAATCATCGCGATAAAGATTGGCGTTTATATTGATTTTTTTTAAACATTTTCCGACAAGGGACGGATCGGAAGAAATATCAACACCAGAAATCTTTGAAGAAATCTCCGCTAAGGTAGGAAGCAGCAACCCGCTGCCATATCCAAATTCCAGAACGTTTTCATAAGGCGGAGAAAGCAGGGACAAACCCTGCTCAATTCGGTACTTGTATAATAAACCAATCAACGGCTTATAATAATAATGCAATGGGTCATCATTATTTGCTTTTTCAAATGTGCCTTCGGGGAATATCTTCAGCCGCAATTTATCTTTTTTTCTCATTTAAATCTTTCGTTAAATATTCTTTTGCTTTCTTGAAGATAATGCTTAGCTTCTTGATGTTTTCCTTTCTTTTTTAGAATATCCGCCAAAAGGTAATAAACAATGTGCAATGAGTCATATTTATCCTGCGCTTTAATGATTTTTTGGTTGCCCAGCTCTATTGCTCGACGGAAATATTTTTCCGCCTCACCCATTTCGCCCACCGTCAGGTAAGCTTTAGCCGTGTTAGCAACCGCGCGAATATTTCCAGGGTCTAATTCGATGGCTTTATGCCATGCCGAAAACGCCTCTTCCCTTCTCCCTACTTTAAATAAGGCCATGCCTAAATTGTTATACAAACCCGCGTCATTATCTTTAAGCTCAATTGCTCTGCGGACGTGATAAAGGCCTTCATCATTCCGGTTATTGTTCAATAAATACACGCTTAAATTTTTATGGGGAATGTAATTTTCTTTTGCTACAGACAAAGCCCGTTTCCACAATGTATAGCTGTTTTCCCATGTTTTAACCTGATAGTGCGCAGGAATGATTAACAGGACGCTAACCGCCAATCCCGCTGCTGCGATAAAAGTTCGGGAAACATATTTTTTGAGCAAAGCATTGCCGCCCCAAGCGAGCATTATAAACAAACCAATAAACGTCACATAGGCATACCGGTCGGCCATCGCCTGGGGTCCGGCGTGCACAATTCCGATCACCGGCACTAAGGTTCCCAGATAAAACAGCCAGCCGAAAAGCAAATATGGAAAACGACGCCAAAACTTCAGCGTTAAGAAAGTCAGCGCCATTATTAAAAATAACGCGAATACTGCCTGCCAAAGCGGTACATTAAAATTGTAGGGATAAAGCACGGCCAGGTCAAAAGGCAGAAACAGCTTTTTAATATAAAGCACGTAAGAATTTACAACATTCGAAAATATATTATAAAATGAAATTCTTTCCGGTCCGGAAAGCGCGCCTACCTTATGAGCAGCATAAAAAGCTACAAAGGAAAAAACAGCCGAGAGCACAAAGAAAGGAATTTTTTCCACAAAAAGATAGCTTATTTTTTTTCTTTCATTAACGCTGGAAATACTGTTCTCTCCTTCATGATGCGGCGATATGATCATGCGCTTAAGCGGCCAATAATCGAGAAGCAATAAAACAAAGGGCAGCGTGACCAGCATGGATTTGGTCATCAATCCCAAAATAAAACTCGCAAACACGCAAAGATAGCGCGCAATAACCGGTTTTTTCACATACCATAAATAGAGCAGCATCGTGGTCAGCCAAAAAAAGGTGCTCAAAACATTTTTGCGTTCGGCAATCCAGGCCACCGACTCTACGTTTATCGGGTGAACGGCAAATAACGCCGCTACAAACGCGCTGCGCCCGACGGCGCCCGTAGCGAAATTTAGAAATAAAAAAAGCAAGGCGGCATTAATCAGATGAATGATGACATTTGTCCAGTGGTGTCCGCCGGCATTCAATCGGAAGACGCGGCAATCAAGCATGTGCGACAGCCACGTGATGGGATGCCAGTGCCCCACGCTGACATCGGTAAACGCGGTCTTGATATTTTTTAAGGTTATGCCCTGCTGAAGAGAGGGATTGTTGGTGATATAAACAAAATCGTCGAAATTATTAAACTCGTGATAATGCTGAAGAGGCCAATAAGCCACCAAAATCAAAACAACAAGAAAAACAATAATTATTACTTTGTCTTTGTAACGCAGCAACACGGCCTGCCTCTTCTTTAGCTAATCCGAAAACTTACAAAAAAGGGCGTTTTAAAAACGCCCTTTTTTGTAAAATCTGACTTACTGTAAATTAAGTTTTTTAGTTGCTGGCCTTGGCCTGTGTGAATTCACCATTCGCACTCATCTGAGCAACAGACACGGCAAGATCCCAATCGGCAAGTCCTTCACAGGCGATTCTGTAATCGCTTATACTATTCCACTGATCAAAATCACAAGTTACTCCTTGTGAAGGGGTGTAACCTGCCGCTTGCACGGCGGCCAAAGCAGGTTGGCCTGCTGCGCCAGGATTATCCACAATCCAAGCGGCTACTGCTGTGTAGAAATTTTTTGTGTCTGTATTTACTGACGCCGCCCAACCTCTTTTTCGGTAAGCCGAAAACTGCGGAATGGCAATGGCCGCCAGAATACCGATGATCGCCACGACAATCATCAATTCCACCAAGGTGAAACCTTTTTCACCCTCTTTTTTAGTAAAAAGCTTTAACATAATCTGTCTCCTCCTTAAAATAACTGTTAATTTTTGTTTCGTTTCGTTGTTTTGTTACACCATTTTACAAAATTTGTCTAGCCGTTAATTTTGTCTCTTCCTCCTCATATTTATTTCTTTTTTATCCATCTCGATTTAATGTAAGCAAACGATATGCCACAATTAAAAATATGCTTTAATCTTAATTTTCTACGCAATTTCGGGCATTAATACGGATAACAAATTTAATCAACGCACAAATAAAAAGCGCTCTTGCGGAAAAATTGGGGATTTTCACCAGATTTCAGCAGATTCCACCCACTGATTACATGACTTTTCCATTTCGCAGGGTAAAATCCAATAATATCAAAATATTAAGCACAAACCGAATAAAACCTTTTCTCCCGATTTTAAAATATGATAGTAAAGGCACAAATAAAATTGAGGGACATAACCAATGTATGAAGTTACAATAATTAAATCATTTTCCGCCGCGCATCTTTTGGCGCAGGTGGGCGGCAAATGCGAAGAATTGCACGGCCATAATTTCAAAGTGGAATTAAGCGTAGGCGCTGCCGAGTTGAACAGCTCCGGCCTGCTGATTGATTTTAGACTGGTGAAAAAGTGGCTTAACGAAATTCTCGAGGAAATCGATCACAAGCATCTCAACGAAATTCCTTTTTTTGCCAAGCTCAACCCCTCCGCGGAAAATGTCGCCCGCTTTATTGCCGAAAAAATATCTCCTCTGGCAAAAAAGGAAGGGGTAAAAGTAACGCGGGTAAAAGTGTGGGAATCGGAAAACGCGTATGTAACATACGAGGGGGATTAGGCTGAATATGTAGCCACGCAACAGCGGGGCGTAATCCAGCGAATGCCGGACTGAAAAACAAATACTTTAAATCCGAGCACCTACTAAAAATGATTGACATCCAAAACCAAAAAGACTTCCGCAATATCGATATCGAAAAAGTGGGCGTGAAAAATATCAAATACCCGCTGGTTGTGCTCGACCGCGCGCGCGGCACGCAGCCGGTCAACGCCAGCATCAACATGTACGTCAATCTGCCGCGGCATTTCAAAGGCACGCATATGAGCCGCTTTATCGAAGTGCTCAACGAATTTCAGGGTCAGATCAGCATTAAAACTTTTCAATCGATTCTGGGAAAAATCAGGCAAAAACTGCACGCGCAGTCTGCGCATATGGAGATCGAATTTCCTTATTTTATCGAAAAAACGGCTCCGGTCTCCGGCGCCAAAAGCCTGATGGAATACCGCTGCCTTTTTGCGGGAGAAAATAACGCCGAAAAAACGGATTTTTTAGTCGGCGTGACCGTGCCGGTGACCACCGTTTGCCCCTGTTCGCGGGAAATCAGCAAATTCGGCGCGCATAATCAGCGCGGCATGGTCACTGTACGGGTGCGCTTCAACAAGTTTTTCTGGATAGAGGATATCATAAAAATAGTGGAAGAATCGGCCAGCGGTGAGGTATACTCGCTCTTAAAGCGCACGGATGAAAAATACGTCACGGAAAGGGCTTATCAGAATCCGAAGTTCGTGGAAGACGTCGTGCGCAGCATCGCGGTGAAACTTAATGAAGACCCTACTTTTGACTGGTACAGCATCGAGGCGGAAAATTTTGAAAGCATTCACAACCACAGCGCTTACGCTTATTTAGAAAAAGGGTAAAGTCATGCCGGATAAAAAAGATTTTTTCAACCTGTACAGCCATGGTTTTATCCGCGCGGCGGTGTGCGTCCCGGAGCTAAAAGTCGCCGATGTTTTGTTCAATACTCAAAAAACCATCGAACTGGCGCGCGCGGCCGCCGCGCGCAAGGCAATCTTCGCGATTTTTCCGGAACTGGGCATATCCGCCTATTCCAATGAAGATTTGTTTCACCAAGATGCCGTTTTGCAGGCGGTGCGCAAAGCGCTGGGCTATATTAAAAAGGCTTCAGAAAAAATAAATCTGATCATGGTCGTGGGCGCGCCGCTGCAGGTGGATTTTCGGCTTTTCAACTGCGCCGTTGTTTTTTACCGCGGCAGCATTCTGGGCGTGGCGGTAAAATCATACCTGCCCAATTACCGCGAATTTTACGAAGGCCGGCAGTTCACGCCGGCGGACGCGGCAATAGCATCATCAATAGATTTGGCCGGGCAAAAAGATATCCCTTTCGGCAATGATATTATTTTCCAGGCCGCCAATGTTGACCATTTTAACTTTTTCCTGGAAATCTGTGAAGATGTCTGGGTGCCCTCCCCGCCCTCCTCATTTGCCGCGCTGGCCGGCGCGACTGTTATCGGCAATTTATCCGCCTCCAACATCACCATCGGCAAATCTGAATACCGTCACCAACTGGCCGCCAATCAGTCCGCGCGCTGCGTGGCCGCTTATCTTTACGCCGCGGCAGGCGCGGGAGAATCCACCACGGATCTGGCTTGGGACGGACACGCCCTGATTTATGAAAACGGAAATCTCCTGGCGGAATCCGCCCGCTTTTCTGAGCAGCCGCAGATTATTTACTCGGATATCGATCTGAACCGTCTCGCTCAAGACAGAATGAGGTTAAACACCTTCAGCCAAAACACGATGGCCCACAGGCAAAAAGTCTGCTCTTTCCGTAAGGTGGAATTCAATGTGGACGCCTTTCGCGGCCGCATCCTGCTGGAGCGGGAATATCCCCGTTATCCTTACATTCCGGCGGATCTCGCCCAGCGCGATTTGCGCTGCTATGAAGCCTACAATATTCAGGTGCAGGGACTGGCCAAACGACTGAAAACGTCAAATATAAAGAACCTGGTTATCGGGATATCCGGCGGGCTTGATTCCACGCATGCCCTGATGGTGGCAGCCAAAACAATGGATGTTCTCAAACTGCCGCGCAAAAACATCAAAGCCTACACGATGCCGGGCTTTGCCACATCGGCCAAGACCTATCAAAATGCCCACAAACTAATG
>JBBIHZ010000131.1:0-5809 GCA_037446735.1 Deltaproteobacteria bacterium | reverse complement strand
CGCGCGTTTCGTCTTCGGTAATCGCTTTGAGCACATCCTGCTTGACTTTCGCATCCAGGTGCGTAAACACTTCAGCGAGCATGTTTTTCGGCAAAAGACGCAACATCACGATGCGTTGCGAGTCATCAAGTTCCTGAACCAGATCGGAAATATCCGGCTCCGGAATTTCTAAAAGCAACTCCCTTAGTTCCAGCCAGTTCTTCTGGGCCAGCAACTCCTTTACTTCCGGTATAAATAATTTAAGCATCTGCATTTTAAGCCATCCCGCGACTTGCTCTTTATATTTTTCGGAAATTTTTGTATCTTTGTAAATGTAACTATGCTTTTAAAGCAATTTTTATTTTTTGTCTATGATTGTTTTCGTTTTTTAGAGAGATAATTGAATTTAACTTTTGCGTTTTTAATATTTTTTCCCTTTGCTGTCCACCATGGGCACAAAACGCACCGGTATGACCTCTTGTTCAATAAGCCTGCCCTTGTTTTTGGTAAGCACGACAAGTTGCTGATATCCTGCCTCACCCACAGGGATAACCATGCTCCCGCCTTCCCGAAGCTGTTCGGCAAGCGGCTTGGGAACATGCGTCGGCGCGCAGGTAACAATTATGGCGTCAAAAGGAGCGAATTGTGGCCATCCCTGATAACCGTCGCCTATTTTTACCCTTACATTGTCATAATACTTTTGCAGAATCTTTTGCGCTCTTGCCCCTAATGCTTCAATAATTTCAATAGTGTATACTTCTCGGCAAAGTTTTGCCAGAATTGCCGCCTGATAGCCGGAACCCGTGCCTATTTCGAGAACTTTCATCTGCGCGTGAGGATTGACGACCTGCGTCATCAGCGCGACAATATACGGCTGCGATATTGTCTGCCCTTCGCCGATCGGCAGAGGATAATCTTCGTAAGCCAGATGGCGGTAGCTTTCCGGCACATACAAGTGCCGCGGCACTTGTCTCATTGCGGAAAGAACTTTTTTATCGGTAATATCTCTGGCTTCGAGCTGACTGGCCACCATCCTTTCCCGGAGCAGAGAATAGTCTTTTTCCCTTACTACTTGAGCACGGCAATGCAAGGCAAGCCATAATGTGGTCAAAACACAAACCACTACTAAAAATAATAAAATATTAAAATTTTGTGACTTCATTAATATAATTTTTTCTCCGTTTGCTAATCACCATTTAATATTTATCGATTTCTTTTTTTTGCGGTTACTTTTTTCAAAGGCGTCGTCCAGAGATAAACCCTGCTGGTGCCGCCGTCGTTACGCGTTACTGTGGCTTCGACATCCGGAATAACTCCTTCCATATCAAAATCATGCGAAACGATCCTGGAGCCCGGTTTCATTTTATTCAATTGCGGTATCAACCGCACGTTTAATTCCGGCAACAAATAGAGCGTGACCACGGACGCGTCGCTCAAATCGAGATCAAAAATATCTGCCTCCTGAATCGTAACCAGATACCCTATATTCTGAGTCCTGACATTATCCTGGGATTTTTTGACCATTTCCGGATCAATGTCAAATCCATAAGCTCTCGCTCCGGCTTTCTTAGCTGCGGCAATAACGATTCTGCCGTCGCCGCAACCCAAATCGTAAACAATGTCATTCTTTTTTATATCCGCCAGCCTCAGCATTATTTCCACTACTTCATGCGGAGTCGGAACGAAATGAATATCGGGAGTCCGCGAGGGTTTATTTTGCGCCGCGACAATAGCCACCGATAAAATAATGACTGTTGCCATAAGCAGCGGCAGAAACAATACTTTTGCAATAATTTTCCTTTTCATTATTTTTTCCTTTTTTTATTTATTGTTTTCTTTTTTGCAAAATTATTACCGGGATACCGGTTAACAAAACGCCGACGCCAACCAGTGAGCCACTGCTCGTGTACATGATACTGGAATAAAGCATAAATATGCAGATGACGCAAAATAAAAAAGGCAAAAAAGGATATAGCGGCACAATGAAAGGCCGCCTGATCTGCGGGTTTTTATAACGAAGAATAAAAATGGAAATGCCGACCATCAGCAGAAAAAACCAAAATACCGGAGCGGTATATTCCACCATCATCACGAAACCGTCGCGCGACTGTGTTCCAAGAATAACCAGCAAAAGCGCTATTGTTCCCTGCGCCAGCAGCGCGTTAACGGGAGTGTTTCGGATCCTCTGCCAGCTTCCTAAAAATTTCAGCAAAGGGTAATCCCGTCCTAATGCGTAATTCGTGCGCGCGCCGGTGATAATCGCCGCGTTAATTGTGCTGAGCGCCGCCAGAAGTATCAGCAGACTGATAAACTGCGCTCCTCTATCACCGAATGTCTTGCGCATTAAATCGGCCATAACCGCTTCCGAAGCGGACATGCCGGATAACCCCAGTCCGTTCAGGAGAGCTATATTAATAAGCAAATAAATCAGCGTGATTATGATGATGCTGTACAGAAGAACCCTAATCATATTGCGGCGCGTCTCATGAACTTCAGCGGAAATAAAAGCCGCCTCATTCCAACCTCCGTAGGTAAGCAAAACGAAAATCATCGCCGTCCCGAGGGCCATTTTGCCCGGCATGATTTTCCCGGTATTAGCGGCGATTTGAGGCTCGGCGACGAATATGCCAATTAGCGCGACAAAAAACAATCCGCACATAATCGCCGAGATGAGCACTTTTTGCGTCCATTTACCCTGACGGATTCCCGCAATATTTACCGCTGTCAGTAACACTATCGTCAACGCCGCGTATATTGATGTGGAATATGGGCCCAAACGGAATATTTCTGATGCGTAATCACCGATAAGAAAAGCGACCATCGCAATCGAGCCGGTTTGAATTACGGCCATGCGTCCCCACGCGTAGAGAAAAGAAGGAACCCGGCCAAAAGATTTTTGCAGGTAATAATAATCGCCGCCCGCGTGCGGATACGTAGATGCCAATTCGGCGTAGCACATCGCGCCGATAAACGACGCCAAGCCGCCCAGAAACCAAAAGAGCATAAGCATTGTTTCACTATCGGCGCTGGCCGCTACAATTGATGGAGTTTTGAAAATTCCAACTCCCACCACCATTCCGACTATTATCGCTATAGCATCGATCACCGAGAGTGTTTCGTGAGGCTTACCATTTGATAACATTGAATATTTCCCTTAATTTTTGACTGCATTACACTGCTTACATGTATAACATTTTACATCGATTATGGCGAAGATTATTAAACTAGATAATATTATGAAGTTTTTAGTTAAGGAGAATATAGATAAAAGAAAAACCTGTCTCAATCGAAAACGGATTTGGTTTTCATTTAATACTGATTTCATAAGTAATTTTGATCTACTGTCTAAAAGATGGTCGAAGACGGAAATATTCTATTTTATGTTGAGAATTTTTTGTATCTGTAAGCTTAACCTCCACCGCGGGTGATCTAAAACATATTGGAGAGTTCTGCGCAGGTTTTCCATATATTTTGGTCCGTCCATCGGCTGCAGGAAAAAATATTGAAAATCATAATTTAAATATTTTTGCGGATCATCACCAACTTGCGGATATATGAGCTTAAGTTCATTGCCGCTTTTTTGCACAATATCAACGCCCGCTTTTGGACTGACGCAGATCCAGTCGAGATTGGGCGCTTTAAGCGTGCCGTTTGTCTCCGCGGCCACGTAAAAATCTCTTGCATGAAGAGCGTCAATCAATTCCTGATTTAACTGCAAAAAAGGCTCGCCTCCCGTGCAGACGACAAATTTGTTCTGGCCATTTTTTTCTTCCGGCCATAAGTTAACTATTTTAGCGGTAAGCGCATGGACGTTTTCATAAATGCCGCCATTTTCACCGTCAGCGTCGATAAAATCCGTATCGCAAAAACTACATAATGCATAAGGTCGATCAGCTTCTTTCCCGGACCATAAATTGCAACCGGAAAAACGGCAAAATACCGCTGGCCGTCCGGTGTAATAACCTTCGCCCTGAAGGGAATAAAATATCTCTTTAATTTTATACTTCAAATTCCAACCCGCTCTATTTATATTTTATGGGGTCTTTAAGGCCGGCGGCGCGAAAGCCGCTGAGGCGCAAGAGGCAGGAATCACAGGCGCCACAGGCCGATCCATCAACAGCGGGGTCGTAACAACTGTGCGTCAAACTGAAATCAACACCTAATTTTAGGCCCTTTTGAATAATCTGCTCCTTTGACAAATTAATCAGCGGAGCATTAATACGCATCGGCTGGTTATCCTCTACCGATGATTTAGTCGCCAGCCGCGCCATTTTTTCAAAGGCGGCGACATATTCCGGGCGGCAATCGGGGTAACCGCTGTAATCCAGTGCGTTAACACCGATAAAAATATCCACAGCGCCGATAACTTCCGCCCAAGCCAGCGCGTAAGATAAAAAAATGGTGTTACGCGCCGGAACATAAGTTACGGGAATTTTTTGAGACAAGGCGTGCAAATCTCTGTTTTTCGGAACATCAATATCCGCCGTCAGCGCTGATCCGCCAAGCGTTCGCAAATCGATATTTAAAATCAAATGACGGCAAACCTCAAAATAATCGGCGATGCGTCGGGCCGCTTCCAGTTCCACGGCATGGCGCTGCCCGTAAGAAAAGCTAAGCGCGTACACGGCGAAACCCATACTTTTCGCTACCGCTAAAGTCGTGGCGGAATCTATACCGCCGCTGAGCAGAATCACCGCCTTTTTCGCGGCTGTATTTTGCTTTTTCTCCATGATCATCTTTTAGCAGATTTTATCAAAAAGACACAGATTATTTGATGGGCTCATTGATTTTGTCAGATAGGAAGACCAAAAAGTCTTTTGGCATTTTGAGTAGTGACATTTGCCACCTCTTCACAGGGAAGACCTTTTATCTGCGCCACTTTTTTTGCCGTGTGAATAATAAAGGATGGTTCATTGCGTTTTCCCCGATAGGGCACAGGCGACAGATACGGGCAATCGGTCTCCAAAAGCAACCTCTCCAGGGGAACATTTTTTACGAGATCGGAAGTTTTGCTTGTTTTATCAAAAGTCACCGTGCCGGGGATGGAAATATAAAAACCCAATGCGATGCATTTTTCCGCCATCTGATAATCGCCGGAGAAACAATGAAACACGCCGCGGCGCACTCCTGATTCTTCGACCATTTTTAGAACCAAATCGTGGGCGTTACGGTCATGAATAACCACGGGCAGGTTCAGCTCCGAGGCAATAGTTAATTGACGATCAAATGCATCTCTTTGTTTTTCGCGCGGCGCCAGATCGCGGAAGAAATCCAACCCAATCTCTCCGTAGGCGACTACTTTTGGATGTCGGGCTATTTTCGCAATTATGCCTAAGTTCTCTTGCGTTGCCGTGTCGGCTTCATGTGGATGAATTCCTACAGTAGTAAAGATATTCTGATAACTTGATGCCAGCGACAGGGCTTTTTGGCTTAACTTTATATCTGTTCCGACAGTGATAATATAATCAACGCCCGCCGCAGCCGCCCGTTCGAAAACTGCTTCGCGGTCAGCGTCAAACTCCTTCATTTCCAGATGGGCGTGCGTGTCAATGAGCATTATTGCTTATCTTCAGTTTCTTCAAAAGATATTTCTTCGGCGTTTTCCGCCAAATCCGGGAGCTTTTTAAATAAAGAGTTAAGTTCTTTTTCGGATAATTCACCGGCAAGTAGACGACGGGAAATAATGCGTTTATCATTTTGCAGTGCCTGCGTGCTGTCTTTCTGTGGCATTTTATAAATCCTCCCTAAATGCATGAGCTTTGATAAATCATCTAATGAACGCTCCCCTATTACATTTTTCTTATTTTAGCAAGCGGCAAGAGCATTGTAT
>JBBIHZ010000130.1:3042-5908 GCA_037446735.1 Deltaproteobacteria bacterium | reverse complement strand
TGGGTGAGCGCCTGCCAGAGTTCTTCGGAAACAAAAGGCATGAATGGATGCAACAGTTGTAGAACAGTTTTGAAAACATCATGCATTGTTTTCTGGGCGGCGACGCGCAGCGCCGTTTTTTTACCGTACAGCGCGGGTTTGATGAGCTCCAAATACCAGTCACAGAATTCATGCCAGACAAAACGGTAAATTGCGGCCGCGGCTTCATTGAACCGGTACTCTTCAAGGTTCTGATTAACCGCCCCGATCGCCAGGCTTAATCTGGACTTTATCCATTTGTCGGGAAGAGCGTCCTTTGCCTTGGCGGCGCTTTCCTCGTCATAATCACTGAGATTAGCCATTACCAGTTTAGCGGCGTTCCAGATTTTATTGACAAAGAATTTATAGCCCTCGATTCTTTCCGGCGACATGCGCACATCTCTACCCTGCGTCGTGTAAGCCGCCAATGTAAAGCGAAACGCATCCGTGCCGTATTTTTCGATCATCACCAGCGGATCAATGATATTGCCGCTCGACTTGCTCATCTTCTCTCCCTTTTCGTCGCGCACCAGCGCGTGCAGATAAACGTCCTTGAACGGCACATCCTTCATCACGTAGAGGCCCATCATGATCATGCGGGCTACCCAGAAAAAGAGAATGTCAAAACCGGTGATTAATAACGATGTCGGATAGAAAGTCTGGAGAGCTTTTGTTTTTTTCGGCCACCCCAACGTGGAAAAAGGCCACAGCGCCGAACTGAACCAGGTATCAAGCACATCTTCGTCCTGTTTGAGCGATTTATCGCCGCATTTCGGGCATTTGTCCGGGTCGGTTTTGGCAACAATAACTTCAGAACAGCCGTCGCAATACCACACGGGAATGCGATGCCCCCACCAAAGCTGGCGCGAAATGCACCAATCACGGATATTGTTCATCCATTCGAAATAAGTCGCCTCCCAGCTTTTGGGAACAAGTTTGGTTTTTTCCTCGATCACCGCTTTTGTTGCCTGTTTGGCCAGCGGTTGAATTTTGACAAACCACTGCTTGGAAACCATCGGCTCGATATCCGTTTTACAGCGGTAACATTTGCCGACGTTATGCGAATACGGTTCCGTTTTAATCAGATATTTCCCTTTTTCCAGATCAACGATGATATTTTTCCGCGCCTCGTAACGTTCCTGCCCCTTGTAAGTTCCGCCTTTTTCGTTAATCACGCCGCGGCCGTCCATGATGTTGAGGATTTCCAGATTGTGTCTCTGCGCCATGGCAAAGTCATTCGGATCAGAGCCGGGCGTGATTTTTACCGCACCGGAACCAAAATCCATGGTCACGTATTCATCGGCAATAATGGGTATTTTTTTGTTGACCAAAGGCAAAATAACAAATTTGCCGATTTTGTCCTTGTATCTTTTATCGTCAGGATGAACCGCCACTGCCGTATCGCCCAGCATCGTTTCCGGCCTTGTCGTGGCCACGATAATTTCTCCCTTGCCATCAGCATACGGATAGCCGATATGCCACAGGCAGCTTGCCTCCTGCAAAAATTCCACTTCCAGATCAGAGATGGCCGTGTGACAACGTGGGCACCAGTTGACGATGTAATCCCCCTGATAAATAAGGCCGTCATCATATAGTTTGACAAAAACTTCCCGCACCGCCTGCGAAAGTCCTTCGTCCATGGTGAAGCGCTCTCTCTGCCAGTCGCAGGAACAGCCCAGTCTCTTGAGCTGATTGATGATAACGCCGCCGTATTTTTCCTTCCATTGCCAGACGCGAGCGATGAATTTCTCCCGCCCCAGATCATGACGGGTCAGGCCTTCTTTCGCCAGTTCCTGCTCCACCACATTCTGCGTGGCGATACCCGCGTGATCCATCCCCGGCATCCACAGAGCGTTGTAACCTTGCATCCTTTTATAACGTATGATTATATCCTGCAGCGTGTTGTTCAAAGCATGCCCCATGTGCAGCATACCGGTTACATTGGGCGGCGGGATGACAATGGAAAAAGGCTTTTTTGCGCTTTCGTCCAGCGCGTGGAAAAAATTACTCTTCAGCCAGTAATCATAGATTCTTTTTTCCGCTTCCGCCGGCTCAAATGCCTTGCTTAGTTCTTGTCTCGTCATTATAAATCTTTACTCCTGGAACATGTTTATAAATAAAAAGGGCTCTTCGCCCCCGGTTTAGCTCTTTATTTTCATAAAAATGCTTCGACTTATATCAGGCGGCTTAAAATCCGCTTTTTTGCGCGGCCGTGACGCCTTTTTCTCCTCATGGTCATTTACTTCCAAATCCTTTAATTATGTTCCGCCTTTTGAAAAATGTACAATTATCTTCATAACCTGCCGCTTGTCAAGAAATATTCCTGCTTTCTAATAAAGCCCGTTCCCCCGGAAAAATTTTTCAACTTCGGCTTCAATTATGCTCTCTCTACGAGGATCAAACCAATGGATTGTTTCATCTGCGGCAAACCAGGTCATTTGACGTTTGGCATAGCGCCAGGTATCGCGGGTAATTAAACGCTCGGCCTCTTCCAGGTCATAATCGCCGGCCAGATATTGGATAATCTGCCGATAGCCCAGCGACTGCATTGGCTTCAACTTTTGGCTATAGCCGCGCCGTAAAAGACCCCTTACCTCATCGGCAAAACCTGCCGCGATCATCTCCTTTGTTCTGTTTGCTATTCTATCTTTCAGATCTTCGCGCCCAACCTGCAAGCCTATTTTCATCGTTTCATAGAATGACGCGGCAAAAGCGTGCCGGGTTTGCTTGGAAGTAATTGATTCACCAGTTTGATCGAAAACTTCCAGCGCTCTGATTACCCTTACCGCGTCGTTGGGCTTAATACGCCGGGCCGCCGCCGGGTCTTTTTCTTTCAGCAGTTCGAAAA
>JBBIHZ010000130.1:0-3032 GCA_037446735.1 Deltaproteobacteria bacterium | reverse complement strand
TAATTTTTTATAATGATTACGGATTTTTTCATCCACAGTAGGCGTGTCGATAATACCTTTAGTGAGCGCGCGTATGTAAAGGCCGGTCCCTCCCACCACAAAAACCGGTTTTTTTTGCGCGTGAATTTCCCTGATAACCGCCCGCGCCGTCTCCGCACAGAGCGCCGCGTTGAATTCTTCATCCGGATCTACTACGTCAATCAAATGATGCGGCACTTCGCGTCTTTGCTCTTTTGTCGGTTTGGCCGTCCCGATATCCATATGGCGGTAAACCTGCATCGAATCGGCGTTAACGATTTCGCCGCCAAATTTCCGCGCCAGCTTTATCGCCAGAGAAGTTTTGCCGGTGGCCGTCGGCGCGTTTATGATCACCAGGGGAATTTTGCTCATGACTTATTTTCTTTTGAACATTCTTTCGATTTCGCTCAAAGAAATTTTAACGGTGATAGGTCGTCCGTGCGGACAGGTGGCGTTAAAAGGCGACTCGGACAGTTCCCGGCAAAGCGCGCCTACTTCGTCCGCGGATAGTTCGTGATTGGCCTTAACCGCCGCCCGGCAGGCCAAAGAGGCGAATATTTCCTCTTTCTTTTCCTGGCAGGAAGCGGTCTGGTTTTGTTCCTTAAGTTTATCGGCGATATCCGCGATTATTTCCCTGGCCTGAGCGCCGGATAAAATTGCCGGCAGGGCTTTGATGGCGAGCGCGTCCTTGCCGAAAACTTCAACATCCAGCCCGGTTTGTTTGAGCAAATCCATATTCTGCGCGAACAAATCAATCTGATGCGGCGGCATGCTGACAATTTCCGGCATGAGCAACTGCTGCGCTGGCAATTGCTCGCTTGCCGTTTTTTTTAGTTTTTCCAGGATGATTCTTTCATGCGCCGCGTGCTGGTCGATAAGCAGCAACTCGTCGGTTGATGAGAAAACAAGATAAGTGCCGGCTAATTGCCCTAAATAATTCAATCCGGAAAAAGTTATCTGCTTTTGCTGATGCTGGCCTTCTTCGGGCAGAGCTTTAGAGTTGAACACATTTGATATCGCCTCGATATCGGGAAGCATACCTGAAGCGTTTCTGGTGACAGAAGTAAACGCCGATGTTTTGTCCATGTATTTCTGCGGTTTTGTCCAGGCTTGCGCCGCCGGTTCTTCTTTCTTGTCCGCCAGGCGATAAACAAAACTTCTTTTGGAGGCGGAAAGCCCAGCGAGCTGACCGGCGACAGCATTGGAGAGAAGCTCATAAACAGCGCGAGCGTCTTTGAAGCGCACTTCCAGTTTTGCCGGGTGCACATTTACATCGACATCCTGCGGCGGCAGTTCAATAAATATCACGCCGGCGGGATAGCGCCTCGGCGATATAACCTGCCGGTAAGCGGATAAAACCGCGTGTAACAGGCTGTTATCACGCACAAAACGCTTATGGACGTAAAAATAAATGTTTTTTGAATTGGCGCGGGTAAATTCCGGATGTGAAACAAATCCTGATAGAGTGATATTGTCATTCCTGCCCTGCACGCTGATGCAGCTGGCGGAAAAATCCATGCCCAGAACGGCGGCGACACGCTGTTTCAAGTCTTTTGCTTGCGGCGCGGCAAACACTTCTTTGCCGTTAACCAATACACGGAAACGGATTTCCGGATGCGCCAAAGCCAGGCGCGTTATCGCGTCCATGCACAATACCTGTTCCGTTGCTTCTTTTTTGAGAAATTTTTTGCGTGCGGGAACATGGGCAAAAATATTGTTCACCAATATCTGTGTGCCGGATGGCGCGCCAGCGGGAGTTACCTCTTTTACTTTGCCTTTTTCGGCTACCACTCTTACGCCTTCTTTCTCACCTTCCCTTCTTGTGAGCAGTTCTACTCTGGCCACGGAAGCGATACTGGGCATGGCTTCACCGCGAAAACCAAAAGAAGAAACCTGATAAATATCTTCAAAACTGCGGATTTTGCTGGTTGCGTGTCTTTCAAAAACCAGCGGCACATCAGTCGCGTCAATGCCCGCGCCGTCATCACTCACCTTGATTGACTGGCAGCCGCCTTTTTCCAGCTCCACATTGATATTAGCCGCTCCGGCGTCAATGGAATTTTCCAACAGTTCCTTGACAATTGAGGCCGGCCTTTCCACCACTTCACCGGCGGCTATTTTGCCGGCAATATCCGCGGATAAAATAACGATATGCTTGGACAAAAAAATTACTCCTGCTGATTTGTTTTTCTCTTTATAACATTTCAGAAAGACTTGCTAGATGTTATCCGGCATGAAAAAAGGCCGCGGTCATCATGCCATCGACCGCGGCCTGCAATTTTTTTCTTATCTTTTCGCTTAGTCCACAACCATCATCACGCGGCATTGCTTGAACAAACCGGCGCTTTGCGGCGCGGCATTGATTTTCTGCGCATCTTCCCTGCTGATGACGACATCAGCCTTCGCCGCACCTGATGCTCTTATCGCCTTGATGATGAGGGCGTTGGGAGCCACGCGCGGATGCCTGGGGCCGATCATGATTTCTCGCGTATAGCCGCTCATGCCGAACTGCGCGAAAGCATCGCTTTCAACCATCGAAGCCGCGTAGATTTCTTTGCCTTCTTCATCAAGAATTTTGGGAAATATGGCCGGTCTGGCGCCCGTGCCGCGCGCGTCAACAACAATTCCCGTAAAAGTGGCGGGAGCAGCTCCGGGTGAAGCGGGTGTTGCCGGAGGACTTGCCTCCTGTTTTGGTGCTACAAGCAGAGGGAAAATCGCCTGGCCCAGTTCCCGGTATAGAGCTATTCTTAACCTAATTTCCACCGTGCCGTCCGGCATAAATTGCTGATCGGCAACAATGGCGCTTTGAACCAGCGCGTTAACCTGCGTGTTGAGCGCGCTGTTTTGCGCCATAAGATTTACCAGCTTTGCGGAAGAATCCACCTGCACCATTCTGACGATTTCCGCCAGATTGCGTGAGGCCATCTCTTTAGCCGCGCGCAGGGCTATGGGACGGTTTTGGATTTTTGCCGCCGCGCTGTCTGGCGATGCTCCGAGCCCCATTGCCTCGATAT
>JBBIHZ010000129.1:0-5933 GCA_037446735.1 Deltaproteobacteria bacterium | reverse complement strand
TGAAGGACCGACTGTCCGGAAAGATACTAACTTTTACAAATAATTGTTATAAGTAATAAAATGAGCAGAAAAAAACAAGGACAAAAATGTCTTTCTTGTGGCACATCGGAAAATATCAATAACCGCTGCTATTGTTCCGTGCGTTGCCGTCAAATTCTCAGACAGAGGCTCAATGCCCGAAACGGTTTACTGCAGGCGCTGAATACACGCTGGGCGGCGTTTTATTTTTCAGATACGATGATTCATTTGGATATCGCGGCCGCTGGCTATAGGGACATCTTTCGTTTTTCTTCTGAACGGGATTCCGGAAGTAACCCCTCGGAAGACTTTTGTAGGATGGCCAATGAGCTTGGCAAAGCCTGGTGGGAGGAAGAAAGAAAGTCAAAAAAAAAGTATCTGGCTTCGCGCCACGTTTTGGCCCTGGCGGAAAAATCTCCGATGATAGCTGCCGCGCGTCCTCGAATCCTGAAGGATTATTATATACAGAAAAGTTCTTTGTCCTGCCTTGGGATAAATAAAGCCGATTTGGCATCGGCTCATCTAAAAAAAATTATTAAGAATGCATACCGTCGGCAGGCAAAAATTCATCATCCTGACATCGGGGGATATGCGGCGACTTTCCGGAAAATAAACGATGCCTATCAGGAACTTCTTCGCTGGGCGGAAAATCCGCATTTCATCAAAAGAAAAGGATTTGCCGACAGATGGTTTTATGATGGTGATAGCAAAAAATGGGCGCAGCCGCTGCCTTTGAAAAAATAATGCGAAGAAATTAGCCTTTATTAAAGGTCTTTTTTTGCCGTGGCCCAAGTTCTTTGAGTTCCTGAGGAGTGTTTATGTTTAGGAATGTTTTCCCATCTTGATTGAAAGGCTGAAGAATATCTTCCGTAACCGTTAAGACACGCAATCCTTTGTAAAAACCGGTGATTTTCAGTTTATCTGCTTCGAGATTCTTTTTGATGGGCGCGAGACAATTTTTGGAATAAACAGCATGCAGAGGCTGCATCCCGTCCGCTCCCTGCGGCACGACAATGTCATGATTAGCCGCGAGACCCGCCAGGTAAGCAATCAGGTCTTTGCTGATAAACGGCATGTCGCAGGCGGTAATAAAAGCGTTATTTTCCGAAGCGAAAAACAGTCCCGCGTAAATTCCTCCCAGTGCTCCTTTGTTTTTGTAGATATCCGTGACAATAACCGCGGAAGAGAGCTGGGCGTAAGACAGGGGGGCATTGGTCACGATAATTATTTCCGGAAATAATTCGCTTAAAACGGCTTTAATCCGCTCAATGACACGTATGCCATCCAGTTCCAGAAAAGCTTTGTTCGCGCCCATGCGCGAGTTTTTTCCGCCCGCGAGAATGATTCCGGTCATTTTGAATTTCATTTAGGAATTACCGAATTATCTGATTATCTTTCTGTTAATAGCGATATTTTCCGTTCCCTCCCGCTCCACCATGGAATGAGCCTCGGCGTTGCTTTTGAAACGCAAAACATTGAGCATGAATATTTCCAGTTTACTCAGGACATTGGGCGGCAGCAGATTGCCGTCAATTTCTATGGATATCGCGGGGTATTTGTTTTCTCTGGCCCACGGAGTGAATAAGCCTTCTATCACGCGGCCGATCAGGCAGGCGAAAGGGGAAATATTGACAATGCCCGAGTATCCGTCCATCATCGCGGTGGCGGCCACGCCGCTGGAGATGCTAATTTCCGAATAGAGCTCGTGACTGACAAAATGTTTTTGCGTGTTGGCCATTATTTTTTGCATGTCGTGCGGCGAGGAAGGAATCAGACCGGTAACGCCGAGCGCGGAGCGTACATTTTTTTCCACCTTGTTTTTATACATTTGTTCGATGTTCCAGTTAATTAAATCCATGAACTCGGAAGCAAACACGCGACGGTACCATGGGATCAGCCCCAGTCTCTTCTTAAGATCGTGATGACGCACGAAATCGCAGTAGTAAATCCATTCGGCGACGTTGGAAATTTTACCGATGATGCCGCGGCGGCTGAAATGCTGAATCAGCTCCTCGACGACAAAATCGTCTCTCCTTACGTAAATTTCACCAACGATCAACACTTTCGGGCACTGCTCAATTGATTTTTTAAGAGGAATGCGGGAAATTGCCGTCGCGATTTCCTTTAGAGTGGGCAGGATTTGTGTAATGTCTTGTTCCGCCACGGCAATCATTTTATGCCATAATTCATCATAAATGTTCATGGCGGAAACCGGGTCGGCGGCGCAGGTGCGCAACGATGTTTCCACGTCCTTCATGTAATCGCCGATGATCACCGCCCACCAGGCGTGTTTGGAAAACTCCGCGCCCAGCTCATTATAAGAGTTATCCGAATCCAGCGTGAATACTAGGACGTTTTCCAGACGCAGATCGCGGAAAAGATTTTCATAAAAAACAAAATACTGGCCGGTGCGGCAGGGCCCCGTCGTGGTGGGAACAAAGAGAATATATATTTCATCCTTGCGGTATTTATCGGATGAAAGGTATTTAAGAGCGCTGCCTAATACCAGATGAGAGGGCAGGCATTCTTTGCCCGAAGCGTGGTTCCGCGCCATTTGCAGCGTATAAATGTCCGGTACCGGCATGGTCTCGGCGTTAATACCCAGGCCGCGGATGGTAGCGCCGATCAGTTCCGCGGATAGCCTGCCCATATTGGAAAGCAAAAGCTTAACCCGCGGATTATTTTTGATGGGTATCTTTTCGTCCGTATGAATATTGGTGATATGAATATCTTCGCCGCGGTTATTGATGAATCGCAGGCCATTATCATATCTTTCTTCGCGGATGGAGGAGATTTTCGCGCGGTATCCCTCGATGATATCAAGAAAAGCCTCGATGCGCGTATCCACGCCGGCATCCGCGGTGTGTGAATCAAGTTCCAGAATAAGAAAAGGCTTGGTTCCCATCATCCACTTAAGATAATGCAGCATGAAGGAATCCGGAGCGCAGGAAAAATTAGAAATGTAGGTGATAAAAATATTGTCCTCTTTCTTTAAAAACGCGCCCGCTTTCATGTCCTGCTGGCCGTAATACCAGTACATATTGGGATAAATCGTTTCATCAGAGAAAGGCAAAATATCGAAGGGAATGACGCTGTGGCCGCGCGTGCTGAATTTGCGCGGGATGCCCATGTTGGCATCAGTGGTAAAAGCGTTGTAGGGTCTGCCCAGAACGGCGATAACTGGCCGTTGCGAGAGGCGCGCCTGCGTGATAGCGGTTTTACCCAATTCGGAAAACTTTTTAAAGCATTCCAGCTGCATTTCATACGCCTCAAAGAATGCTTTTCCGGCGTCTTTTTCGCTGAAGCCCAATTGCAGCGCCGTTTCCACGAAGGGCTCGGCGGCTTTTTCTTTGCCGTACATAAAACTGACCACCGGAGCCAAATATTTGCTGTCCGGGATTTCCGGAAAGGCTTTTTTGATGTAATAGGGAAGAGCCTGCGTTATCGGGCAGAAGTTAGCCGGTGTTTCCTCTTCGTAGCTCTCCATATCGCGGAAATGCGGCAGAAAAATATAATCAAGATTACGGTCAAAAATATCTTGGACGGCGCCATGCGCGATCTCCGCCGGAAAGCAATAACTGCTTTCGACACGCGCGGTGCCTTCGCCGGAGATGTTTTTGGAAACAACAATTTCCACGCCAAGATTATGGAAAAACCAGCTGTAAAGCGGCCACAAAGTGTAGAAGGAAAAACAACGAGGAATTCCGACCACAAAATCTTTCTTCCTGACAAAAGTTGCGGGATCGGGCGCGCATTCCGCGAAAAGTATTTCATTGCGCCTTTCGATATAGTCGAACGCTTCATTTTCGTTGATGGTCTTTTTCTTGCGGATATTGGCGTATTTGTTACAGCGCCCCCCGAACATGTATTTATGATTATTGACATTGAGAATTCTGATCGGGCAGAAATTGTCGCAGGCTTTGCAGATGAACTCTTTCTCATAAATGATCTTGGTCGCCAGAATGTTGTCGATATCAAATAAACTTTTGCCGAGAAACCCTTCCTGGAGTTTTTGCCTGGCTAAAATTCCGACGCCGAAACAGCCCATCAGTTCCGGATCGGGCGCGACGAGGATGTCTTTATTAAGCAACATGGCAAAAGCGAGCGGCACAGCTTTGTTTTTTGCCACGCCTCCCTGCAAAACGATATTTTGGCCAATCGTCCTGTTCCCCACAACTCTATTGAGATAATTGGAGACGATGGAGGTGATTATTCCAGCGGTGATATCTTCCCGCGATGCCCCCTGCTGGATGGCGTTGCGGATGTCAGAGTTAATAAAGGCGGAACAGTGCTCGCCGAATTTTAAAGGCGCATGGGCGGCTATGGCGATATCGCCGATTTCTTCGGCGCGCGCGATATTCAGATCTCCCTGCGCCGATTCCTCGAGAAATGAACCGGTTCCCGCGGAACATGCTTCGTTCATGGCGTAATCAATCGGCACCTTGTTTTTCAGGAAAACATATTTGGCGTCCTGTCCGCCGATTTCAAATATCGTGTCGATATCTTCACGGTAAAATGTCGTGCCGACGGCATGGGCGATAATTTCGTTGTAAACAGCGGGTGTTTCCAGGAAAACGCCCAAAATTTCACGCGACGAGCCGGTAGTGGCGGCGAGGGTTATGCTTATTCTTTCCTCGCCGATGTCTTCACGGATTTGTTTTTTGATTTCGCTCAGGCAAAATTTAAGCGCGGCCACCGGGTCGCCGTGCGTGCGCCCGTAATAGGAAGTGGTGATTTCATTTGTTTCTATATCAATCAGGCAAGCTTTGGTTGTTGTCGAACCACCATCCACGCCAAGAATATATTCACGCCCCGCGACAACCTTGCTTTTCTGAGAAGGCAGATAAGTCACCCGGCCGGCGGCGCTTTTCAGATTATTAAATTTTTTAAATTGAATGCGGCTTTTTTTAAAAAGAGAGTTCAGCGGCGGCAGGACGCTGCCGGATTTTCTGGCTAAAAGAGCCGCGCCGTAAGCTTCGAAAAACGGCGACTGAGCGGGTATGATCAGTTCAATTTCCGGCAGCCTTTGTCGTATGAAACGGATAATGTGCGGATTCTGGGTGACGCCGCCCACCAGCATGATTTTGCCGCTGCTGATTCTGGCGCGCTTGAGGAAATCTATAACTTTTATGGCCATGACATCGCTGAGCGATAAAACGATATCCCCTTTAGTGGCTTCGCCCTTGTTAAGGCGGTGCGTGCAGTCGCTTTTCATGAAAACGGAACAACGCGAGGAAAGCTTGAAGACACTGCAATTATCCTCGATCGAGTTGATGTCGCCGAGCTTCATGTTCATGCGGGCCAGTTGCTGCTTGAAAAATTCGCCCGTACCGGAGGCGCATTTATTGCCGGAAAAACTGCTGATAATTTTTTTGTTCTTATCAATGGTGTAAACAACAAGGTCCTCGCCGCCGAGAGAAACCACGGCGTCAACGTTCTGATTGAGGCGCTCAAGCGCCTCCTCGATGCAAAGCGGTTCAATCACGCTGTTGATATTCAGCAGGCGCCGGCCTTCCGTGCCGGTGGCCAGTGATTTCACATCGGCGGGCAGGGGATGAGAGGATAATATATTTTTTAAAGTTTGCAGAAAATTGCCTTCGTGCGGCTCGACGGCGCTCCATAATATATTATTTCCTTCCAGCATTGTCGCCTTGACATTGGAAGAGCCGATATTTATACCCAAACTATACATTTCTAACCTCAGATATATTAAAAAATCATGTGCTAGATATTACGATTCAGCCAAGACGTCAAGTATGATGTTGATTATTTTGCAAAATTATTAAGCATAAATAATTGGGCGGCATATAAAAATAAAAACAGCTGATAGCGCTTTTGCTATCAGCTGTGATTAATTTTGAATATCTTTAAATATCCTGTGCCGTATTGGATAACGACAGCAGGCAACTATTAAA
>JBBIHZ010000128.1:0-5960 GCA_037446735.1 Deltaproteobacteria bacterium | reverse complement strand
CCGCCGCCGAATTCTTTTTTCGGCCGGGCTTCGTTCACCGTAATGGCCTTGCCATCGAGCGTCCCGCCGTTGAATTTTTTAATTGCTTCCGCCGCGCCTTCTTCCGTCTTCATTTCAACAAAACCAAAACCTCTGGATTGCCCGGAAAACTTGTCCTTAATGACAGAGGCGGAAACAACTTCTCCGGCCACCGCGAAGTTTGTCTTCAAGTCATCATCAGTGATTTTATAAGACAGATTGCCAACGTATAAATTCTTGTTCATTTTAATCCCTCTCTCCTCTTTAAATTTATCTTCCCCCGTATGGGGCTTCACAAAGCACCAAAATCACCCCTGTCCGTCTCCCGGTGAAGAAGGAAGGAAAAGTGAGGGACTTGCATGCCTTACCTCTGAAGCTTTTTGCAAAGCTTTCCGCTATTTAAATCGAGGGCATCATGCGCACACTAAAGCCGGATAGTCAATAAAGAATTCTTTTCAATTTTTTGTTGTTTCAGCGGCGTGATTTGGTAGAATGAGCTATAATATATCAAGGAGTATAAATTATGTTTGACTACATGATGACCAAAGAACAGCTCAAAATCCGCGACGAGGCGCGCGAGCTTGTGAAATGGGTGCCCCGCCAGATGATTCTGGATATGGACACGGACACGATTAAGTTTCCTAAAGAGTTTTTGCAGGAAGCGGGCCGCCGGAATCTCATGGGCTGCCGCTATCCGAAAAAATGGGGCGGCAGGGATTTGGACTGGGTGACCACCTGCATCCTGATGGAAGAAATAGGCACGCTCGGCTATGAATTCGCCTGTGTTTTCGGCGTGGGGGCGGAACTGGTCTGCGACGCTATTATCCTGCACGGCACGGATGAACAAAAAGAAAAATACGTAAAACCCTTGCTCAAGGGAGAAATATTCGCGGCGGAGTGCCTGACCGAACCGCGTGGGGGTTCTGATTTTTTCGGCGCCACCACCAGAGCGGAAGACAAAGGCGATTATTTCCTGCTCAATGGCCAGAAACGCTTTATCGTGGGCGCGGAAGGCGCGGATTTTTTCCTCGTTTATGCTCGCACTAATCCGCAGGCCAAGCCGCAGGAATCCATCACCTGCTTTATTGTCGACCGCGGTCCGGGCGTGGAAGTTAAATATCTCTACGGCCTCATGGGCTGCCGCGGCGGCGGGACAGGGCGTCTTATCTTCCGCGACGTTAAAGTGCCCAAAAAGAACGTTGTGGGAAAAATTCACGGCGCTTACGCCGTTTTCAACACGATGATGATTCCGGAGCGCCTGGGAACGGCGGCCATGACCATCGGCGCGGCGCGCCCCGCGCTGGATGTCGCCACGCAATACACATCCAGGCGCAAAGCCTTCGGGCAGGTCATCAATCAGTTTGAAGGTGTAAGCTTCCAGGTGGCGGAAGCGGCAATGCTGCTGGATGCCGCCCGCGCGATGGCCTATGTAACTTCCAGAGCGGTGGATGATGGCGCGGACACGGGGCGCGTGCGGCGCATGGTTTCGCAGAGCAAAAAATTCATCACGGAATCCTGTCAGAAAGTAGTCCACAACTGCATGCAGGTGATGGGCGGCATCGCCTACACGAATGTTTTTCCCGTGGAGCGCATTTACCGCGACGTGCGGCTGGCTTCCATCTGGACCGGCACCAGCGAAGTGATGTCGATGATTACCGCCCATGAATGGTACCGGGAATATTTCGCGCAAAAAGCGAAAGCGCAGACGCAGACCCGCGATCATGAACTCGACGCCGCCGAAGCCCACGATGAGGAAAAAATCTATGATGACGAAGACATGTGGAAAAAGGGATGGTAATACCACAACGATGCAAAACATAATAAAAGCATTTGACCAAAGCGAATACTTTGATTATACTCGCATTCAAGACACCCCCAAATAAAACTATTAAATGGAGGTATGAATATGTCTAAATCGAGAGATATCAAAAAAGACGCGAAGAAAAAGCCCGCTAAGAGCTTAAAAGAGAAAAAAGAAGCGAAGAGATTGAAAAAACTGTCCAAAGAAGGATTCTGAAACGGCGTATCAAAGCGGATATTTAATTAAATGAAAATAAAATTTTTAGGCGCAGCAAGAGCCGTTACCGGCTCTTGTTTCGTTATTGAAACGGACAAAGCCAGATTCGCCATCGACTGCGGCATGCACCAAGGAAACGCGCAGATTGAAAAGCGAAACTGGAACGTAAAAATATACGAACCGGAAAAAATCGACTTTTTCATCATCACCCACGCGCACATCGATCATTCGGGCCTGTTGCCGCTGGTGGTGAAAAACGGTTTTCGCGGACCGCTTTACGCCACTGAACCAACCGGCGACCTGGTAAAAATACTGCTTCTGGACAGCGCCCACATTCAGGAAGTGGAAGCGCTGGCAAAAAATAAAAAAATGCAGCGCTGGGGAAAATCAGCGGACACTTCCCCTCTTTACACAGTAAAGGATGCCGAAGCCGTCGCGGGATTAATCAAAACAAAAACTTACAATAACATGTTCAGCCCCGCGGAGGGAATTAAAGTCAATTTTCAGGACGCGGGACATATTCTGGGCGCGGCTATTGTGGAAATATTTATCGAGGAAAAAGGCGCCACAACCAAGCTTGTTTTTTCCGGTGATATCGGCCGCCGTCATCAGCTGATGATGGAAGACCCCGTTTTCATCGAGACCGCTGATTTCCTTTTTATGGAATCGACTTACGGTGACCGCAACCATAAAGGAGAAGAGGAAAGCCTGGAGGAACTGTTCGAGGCGATTAACTACAGTTATTCGCGCGGCGAAAAAATAATCATTCCCGCCTTTGCCGTGGAAAGAACGCAGGAAATACTCTACTCTTTGTATCTGCTGGACAAGCAGGGAAGGCTACCCAAAGACCTTCCTGTTTTTCTGGATAGCCCGCTGGCCATAAAGGCAACGGAAATATTCCGCTCCTACCATATTTACATGGACAGGGAAACGAGGGAAATCGTCAAAAGCGGCGAGGACCCGCTGGATCTGCCGCAGTTGCAGTTTTCGTCAACGACGGAACAGTCCATGCGGATAAACGAAATGAAAGGTTCGGCGATCGTCATTTCCGCCAGCGGCATGGCCAACGCCGGCCGCATCCGGCATCATCTGCGCCACAACCTGTGGCGTCCCGGCGCGAGCGTGGTTTTCGTCGGTTATCAGGCGGAAGGCTCGCCCGGGCGCGCGATAATCGAAGGTGCCAAAAAAATACGCATCTTCAACGAGGATATAGCGATCAAAGCCAAAATTTTCACCATCGGCAGTTTTTCCGCGCATGCCGGACAGAATCAGCTTATGGAATGGTTGCATAACTTCAAAAGCAGACAAATGAAGGTATTTTTGTTGCATGGGGAATTAACCGCGCAGGAAACATTGGCTTCGCTGATCGGAGAAAAACTTGGGCTTGACGTAACGATTCCTGAATACCTTGAAGAAATAATTTTACAGCCGGGCGCGAAAATTCAGGAAATAAAAAAACCTATCGAAGAAGAAAAACCGCGCATCGACTGGGATGTTTTGCTGGGCGCTCTCGATGCAAAAATTTCTTACATCAAGGAACGCAAGAAAAACATTACGTCACTGCCGGTGAGCAAACAAATGGAAATCCGCGACGCGCTCAAAGAAGCGGACAGCAGTTTCGATGAAATAAAAACAGACCTTTAAGAGGTGCAGTGTTACATTTTCAGTTCGGCATTCGCCGGATTTCGCCCCGTTATAACGGGGCTTCACCTTCAGTCTATTTTCCTATTTTTATTTCCGGATGAAAAATCAGCGCCATCTGCTCAATGGCGTCCACGATACGCGGCGAGGCGCGGCTGATTAAATCCGTATCGACCGCGTAAATTCTTCCCTGTCGCACGGCCGTAACCGCGCTTAGTCTTTCCCAGAATGCTTTTCCCGCTTTTAACTCTTTTTCGCCGCGCATCGGCGCAAGCAAAATGATATCCGGCTGGGCCGCGGCAATGCCCTCGGCGCTGAAACGCGGATACCGCGCGGCGCTTTGCCCGGCAACGTTGACGCCGCCAGCGCGTTCAATTGCTTCATTAATCAGAGCTCCCCTGCCCGCGGAAATAACCGGTTCCAGCCCAATCTGAAAAAAGACGCGGGGTTTTTGCTTTTCCTTTATCTGCGCGGCAATATTATCAAGCCGCCGCCGCAGTTGAGCTATCAGCTCTTTCGCCTGCTGTTTTTTGCCGGTGATTTCACCAATATGAGCAATGCCGCGCATAATACCGCTGGTATCGGAGGGATTCGTCACGTAAACGGTCAATCCCAGTCTTTCCAGTTGACGGACCGTATCTTTGCGGTTGCCGTCGGCCGTGGCTAAAATCAGGTCTGGCTTTAAAGAAACAATTTTTTCCAGTGACGGGTTAATGAATCCTCCCACTTTTTCTTTTTCCACGGCGCGGGCGGGCCAATCGCAGAATGTTGTTACTCCCACAATTTTATCTTCAAGCCCCAGAGCATAGAGTGTCTCTGTAATACCGGGCGCCAGGGAAACAATCCGCTGTACACGCGGCGCAATGCTTACGGCGCGCCCGATCTCATCTTTGACTTCGCGCGACCATGATACCGAGGCGTTAACAATCGTCAGCATCGCTAAAAGAATATAAAGGTTGATTTTAGTTGTTACGGAAGGCATGAGATAAGTTAATCAGTTGCGGATGCTGTAGCGAAAAGAAGCCACGATATGCAGGCGGGATAAATTGTAATGATCGGGCAATGGGTCATACGGCGCGGCAGCTCTGACCACGCCCAGGGCGCCATTATCCAAATCCTGAAATCCGGAGGACGTCAGCAATACTGTATGCGCAAGCTTTCCATCCGCGTCAATTGATAGCCTGATGATGACGTTTCCTTCCTCGTTTCTCTCAAAGGAACGGCGCGGATATTCCCAAATCCGCAATATTTTTCTTTTGATGATGTTCAGGTACGCGGCGTATTTCACGTCAATGCTTCCCAAATCAACCGTGTCTTCACGCCAGCCGTCGTTAACGGCAATCTTTTTCTCCGCGCCTTTATCCGGAGAATTGCTCGGTTCGTATTTGTCCTCCGCCTGAGACTGCGGTATTTTTGGATAAATTTCCCGGATATCGACGGTGAGTATTTCCATATCCGGGATATTGCGGCGCAAATCTATGGCTCCGGTGGCGGTAATTAACGTCAGATGCACAACCAGAGATATCACAACCGGCCAGATGATATGCTTTGTATCCACTTAATTACCTTTCCCCTTCACGCTTAATTTCAAAACACAAAAAAACCGAGCGCTTATAAAAATAAATCATATACAGCATTTGCCACAAAATCAACAATATGATATCAGTAATTGAAAAATTTGTCAGCCCTCGTTTCGCGTCAGCGGCTATTTTTTAACACAAACAGGATCAACAAAAACAAGCGCATGCGGACAGACGAAGAACTCATGAAAGCAGCCCTGGACGAAGCCCGCCTCGCCTATGCAAAAGACGAGGTCCCGGTGGGAGCGGTAGTGGTGAAGAAAGGGAAAATTCTGGCGCGCGCGCACAATTCTCCCATTCTCAACAATGATCCTTCGGCGCACGCGGAGATGCTGGCGTTGCGAAAAGCGGCCGACACGCTGGGTAATTATCGTCTTACCGGCGCGGAACTTTTTGTGACGCTGGAGCCCTGCGTTATGTGCGCCGGCGCGATTATCCAAGCCAGAATCTCCCGGATTATCTTTGGCGCCCGCGATCCAAAAAACGGCGCGGTTGCATCCTTATATAAAATATTAAGCGATGAACGGCTCAATCATCAAGTGACAATAACAGAAGGAGTATTACGCGAGGATTGCGGGGAAATTTTGAGTAGATTTTTTCGTGAAAAGAGGATAACATCCGCGCCCGCGCCGGTAAGATAATAAATAACGGAGAGATACCGAAGTGGTCGTAACGGGATCGACTCGAAATCGATTTGGGGGCCA
>JBBIHZ010000127.1:2844-6004 GCA_037446735.1 Deltaproteobacteria bacterium | reverse complement strand
TCATTTTCAGAGTAAGTTCATTCGGCTTAAAATAATCGCGCATCTCGTCATCAGGTACCGCTTCATAAAGGTTCTTGCTGACGTGGAAACCGGTATCCAGTCCGACTAAGTCGATTGTGCCGAAAATGGCGGAGCTGGGCCTTCCCAAAGGCTTGCTGATGATGGCGTCGAGTTCCTCGATTTTAAGACCTTTGCTGAACATCACATGCGCGGCGTTGGCCATATCGAAACTGCCGATGCGGTTCCCGATGAAGTTCGGTCTGTCTTTGCAAACTACAACGCCTTTGCCCAAAACGCTTTCGGAGAAGTTAACTATGAAATCAACAACAGATTTTTTCGTTTTTTCACCGGGGATGATTTCCAGGAGCTTCATATAGCGCGGTGGGTTAAAGAAGTGCATTCCCAGAAAACGCTCTTTGATTTCCGGCTTCAGATTTGCGGATACGTCCTTGATGGGTATTCCCGACGTGTTTGTCGTAACGATGCATTTGTCGTTGACAATCTTTTCCACTTTGGCAAAAAGATCCTGCTTGATTTTCAGATTTTCCACAACCACTTCAATCACCAGATCAGCATCGGCAAGCCAATCCAGATTATCGGTAAAGTTACCGATCTTTATCATGGATGCGTTCTTTTTGGTCAGAAACGCGGAAGGCTTGGACTTAATCGCTCCGTCCAAACCTGTCTGAGCAAAACGATTGCGCCACGCCGGACTTTGTTCGGTCAAACCTTTTTTCTTGTCAGCTTCCGTCAGCTCGAACGGAATGATATCCAAAAGGTAACATTCTATACCGGCATTGGTAAAATGAGCGGCGATGGTCGCGCCCATCACGCCCGCCCCTAAAACACCGACTTTTTTAATATCATACGTCATTTTTTCCTCCTTGTCCTTTCATACTAAAAATACTATTTTCTCTTCCGCAAAACGGCTGAAAGCTTTTAAGCGCCGGCCACAATGAAGGCGGCAGGCACTTTTTTAATTAATAAGCAAAAGCCTCTTCCGACATTTCCAGAGGAGATTTATCGTCCATCTTTACCGCTTCGCAACGGGCCTTAACTGTTGTCAAAATTTCCACGGCAAAGAATTTTGCCGAAGAAACACGCCCGAAGTAAAAAGCTGCTTCCTTATCGTCTTTAATCAGGGCTTTTTGTTTTTCTGGGGTATCCGCGCCCTTTGCCTTATAAATCGCCGCCAGCTTTTCGGCCGCCACACCTGCTCCATCTATCAGGAAATGGCCCACCAGAACATCACCGAAAATTTCCATGAACTTGTAGGCATTGAGAATCGGCAACAGGAAATTGCCCGCCTTGCCCGCCTGGACAAAAAACATCGTCAATTCCGCGCAGGCATTGGAGGCTTCTTCCAATATCGCCGTGTGCTTGCCCAATTCCTTGTGCTCTTTCATCTTCTTGATGTTTTTCTGGATTTCCCCGAACATGTTCATGGCATTCATGCCTTTTCTTTGTCCCAAACCACGGCCAACCAGAGTCAGCGACTGGATGCCGTTAGTGCCTTCATAGATTGTCGCAATTTTTTCATCACGCATGTATTGTTCCATCGGATATTCTTGGCAATAGCCATAGCCGCCGTAAACATCCATGCCCATGGAGCAAACCAGCAAACCTTTGTCTGAACAATAAGCCTTGACCACCGTAGTCAACAGATCAAGATATCCTTCCCAGTTGGCTTTTTCTTCTTCGGTCTTGGAAACGGTTGACCTATCCATGCAATAGGCGACAAAGTAACACAGGGAGCGCATCCCCTCGATGTGTGATTTCATCCACATAAGTTTACGACGGATATCGGGATGATTGATAATCGCTACCGGCTTGGCGTTCGGGTCTTTTCCGGCCATGATGTCATTGCCCTGAATACGTTCTTTGGCGTACTGAACGGCATGTTCATAGGACGCGGTGGCGGAATCTAATCCCTGCAGGCCTGTGCCCAGTCTGGCTTCATTCATCATCTGAAACATGATTTTCATGCCTTCGCGCTCGCCGCCGAGCAATTCGCCTATGCACTTGCCGTTTTCACCGAAATTCAATGTCGCCGTCGCCGAACCTTTGATGCCCATTTTATGTTCGATACCGCCGGTATTGACGTCATTTGATTCTCCCAGAGAGCCGTCTTCGTTAACTCTGACTTTCGGAACAATAAAAATGGAAATGCCCTTTGTTCCCGGAGGGTCACCTTCGATGCGGGCCAGAACAGGATGAATAATGTTGGGCGTAAGGTCATGATCACCAGAAGAAATGAAACATTTTGTGCCCGTAATCAGAAATTTGCCATCGGGAAGTCTTTTGGCCGTCGTTTTGATCAGGTTAAGATCGCTTCCCGCGCCCGGCTCGGTAAGACACATCGTGCCCGCCCATTCCCCGGCATACATTCTATGCATATATTTGTTTTTCTGCTCTTCCGTTCCGTAGCTGTGAATCAGGCCGGCGGCGCCGTGCGTAAGTCCCGGATACATCTGGAAAGCATAGTTGGCCGCGCCGACAAGCTCCGATACCGCAAAGGCAATAGAACGCGGCAGGCCCTGTCCGCCGACTTCGGGAGATTCACCCGAGGCAAGCCAACCTCCTTCCACATATTTTTTCCATGCTTCATGAAAACATTTGGGAACGGATACTTTGCCATCCTTGAATTTACAGCCTTCCTTGTCGCCTTCGGCAAAGGTGGGGGCGATAACATTCACCGCTAACTTTTCCGCCTCTTTAAGAATCATCAGCAAATCATCTTTGGTGAAATCCTTGAAGGCCTCCGCTTCGAACAGCTTATCAATGCCGAGCTGCTCAAACAATACAAACTCTTGATCTCTTGTGTTTACCAGCAGATTACTCATAACGACCACCTTTCTTTTTCTATGAAAAATAATTTAATATTTTGCATAAATATTCATCACGCCAATTTCAGGCCTCTAATGAATATCTCTAATGCCGCTTTTATCGTGTCGCAGATTCTTTCTTTTCGTTTAGCAGGATACCCCCGAGAAAATGTAAAGAGAAATAATGCCGTTGAGAAGTCCCCAGATGGCATACTGGGTTTGCCTATAATTTATATCCGCGGGAAAATCATTTTTCCCCGCGCCCCATTCCAGTATTTTGCTGAACGCTTCAATTGATTTGTTGTTCGCATGGATTATTTGCGGATTTAGTTCGT
>JBBIHZ010000127.1:0-2834 GCA_037446735.1 Deltaproteobacteria bacterium | reverse complement strand
AAATTCATTTGGTCGGGGTGCAACATGTAAGTCATAAGGATCCTAAACAGCTCACTGTCGTTCTGAAAAAAATCGGCATAGGCGCAACAAAAATCAACTAATAAATCCGCCGCCGGTTTTTGATCGTCAAAAAGCGACGCGGCCTGCCGATTAAATTTTTCAATATCATTTAACAAGATCTGGGCGTATATTTCTTCTTTGCTGTTGAAATAAAGGTAGATGGAACCTTTGCCCAATTCGGAATATCTTGCTATTTCATCAACAGTAACGCAGTTAAATCCTTTGGCGAAGAAGAGTTTTCTTGCTGAATCCAGAATTAACTTTTTGCGGCCGTCTTTTTCCTTGTCTCTTCTATCGGAGAGCCCCACAAAAACCTTCTTCGCGCCGAAAAATACGGCCATACTAAAAAACCGGTCATTTCCTGACCGCTAGTCATAATTCTTCTAAAACAATAAGATATTAAAGTCAAGGAAAAAATCTTTTCCTAGCCAGATATTTTAACCCAATATTATTAAATACTTACTGACAAGATGATTTTCTCTGAACGGTAATCATAAATTAATGAGATTCAAATTTTTAAGGCTTACGTGCGGAAATATGCAGTGAGCCGGAAAATTCCCTAATACCAGGAATCTTTTCCAGCAATAGTCCTACTTTTTCCACCACGTTAATCAGCGGTTTCGGCGTTTGCGGGTGGAGCCAATCAAAGGGAGTAATTTTTATCTCCGTAAAACCTTTTTTTGAAAGTAATTTTTTTATTTGCCAGCGGAAAAAAGCTGTTTCATCCGGAGATTCACCCATTTTTCTTTTCAGCCACGGAATATTCTTTTGCACGGCAATCTGCGGATTAAGCATATTAGGTTCGGCAAAGCTCATCATCCCCCCGGGTTTTAAAAGATCAAAAATCGTCTTCAGCGCCGGTTTAATATCCAAATGATGAAGTATTGATGAACCGATAATAGCGTCAAAAGGTCCGATTTTCCGGCAGTTCTCAAATTTCATCTCCAGAAATTGCACCTGACGTGAGTCGATTTTTTTCATCTTGGCTAATGCTAGGAGGTCTCCGGAAATATCTACGGCAATAATGCGCGCGCCTGCTTGCGCAAAAATTTCTGTAAAAAACCCCGTGCCACAGCCTATTTCTAAAACATATTTTCCTCCTTGTAGCGAGGCTGCCGTCGCAATAATTTTTGCCCGTCTTTGCGCCCGGCGCATTCCCGCGGGCGTTTTCCATCCCCATATTTCTTCCGGATCCGCGGAAGATAATTTTTTTCCGTGAACAATCTCATGTTCGGCCTTGATATCCAAATTATTATATTTCTTCACTTTATTTCGGCTAAATAAATTTTATTCGTCTTGAAGCAAATACAACCATTTTCAGCAAAAGCCACCCGTGCCGCCAGCGGCTGATATTCGTTGTTCCGTACGTGCGTTCACGATAGCGAATCGGAACTTCGACAATCTTCAGGTTCAATTTGGCCGCCCCAAAGATAAGATCAAAATCGCCAAAAGGATCAAATTCGCCAAAATACGAGCGGCTTGCGGCAATTCTTTCATAATCTTCTTTCCACAACGCTTTCGTTCCGCACAAAGTGTCTTTTATGGGCTGACCCAAAAGCCACGAAAAAGCCAGACTGAAGAATTTATTGCCCAGCATATTTAAAAAACGCATCGCTTCTTTTTCCATGGGATAAACCAATCGCACACCATTGACAAATTCACCTTTGCCGCTGACAAGAACCTCATAAAATCTGATTAAATTTTGCGGCGGAACAGTAAGATCAGCATCGAGAATTATCAGAATGTCTCCGCTGGCATGCTTGAAACCCAGACGTACCGCGTCTCCTTTTCCTTTTCCCGTCTGTCTTAGTAAAACAGATTGACGCCTTGAATATTTCTTTGCAGTTTTCCTGATTGCCTCATATGTATTATCGCAAGAATCACCCTCTACAAATACAAATTCCGTTTTACTTCCCATTTCTGGAACAGATGAAAATATCTTTTCAATATTTCCGGCTTCATTGCGCGCGGGAACAATCACTGAAACTTTTGGCAATCTTTTAACATTCTTCGTGATACATGATGGCCGAGCCACAATAAAATGCGTCAGCGCGAACCAGCGAAACGGCCAAATCTTGGCAAAGAACCGATTCATTAAAGAATCAATCACTGGTGTTTTTATGGGCCAGATAATTTCTTCCCAATTTCTGATAACTTCAAAACCGGCAAGAGATAGCAATCCGCTTATATCCTCCACCGTCAACCAGTTCTGTAATAAATTGGACTTTGCTAAGCCGATTTTCCGGACCAAAGTCAGCGGCCATTCCCATAGCCGGCTGTAGGAGTTGATGATAATTCTTGTGCGTGAAGTCGCGTGTTTCCTGACTTGTTCCAGAGCTTTCTGCACATCCCATAAATCGTTAAGCAAATCAGAAAGAATGATGAAATCGAATTTCTGCTTTAAATTAAATTCGTGCGCATCCGCTTCAACAAATTTTAATTGGAGATAACGTTTCTTGGCACGCCGAATCATCTGCGGTGAAAAATCAATTCCCACTCCACACGAAGGCGAAAGTGCCGCAAGTAAATCACCTTCGCCGCAACCAAGTTCGAGCACCCGACAACCGGGCGGAACAACAAAACGCATGATTTCAGTCAATCGTCGGTGATAATAAACGCTTAAGCCACGACGACTGTCTGTCTTTTGGGCAACATGATCCCAGTGCCTGATGCGCTCAAGCCGATATTTTTGATCCGGCGATTTTCTTGCGTCCACAATTTTCTCCGGTTCTAATCACCTGAAATAACATTTTTTTATATCTTGTTCAGAAGCA
>JBBIHZ010000126.1:2250-6027 GCA_037446735.1 Deltaproteobacteria bacterium | reverse complement strand
ATTCTGCCAGAATTCCCCTCTTTTCGATGGAACAATTTTCGGGGAGAAGGGCATTGGCCCCGAAGTATGACTCATCAACTTCTATTTCTCCATGAAAAGGCGATGATTGCTCACAATATTGGGCAATCTTTTTTCTGATCAAGAGCATATACCGGTTAACCGTATTGCGGTTCAAACCGGTTAAAATACTGATTACGTGAGCGTCCAAATCCAGAGAAAAATACCTCACTAACTCTCTAAATTTGGCCTCTGAAATTCTTGAACGTTTTATGTGCCTGTTAGTTGTTGACATGACTAGCTTTTTAGCGCTTCTAGCGCCGCTTAACTAGTCTAGAGCCTAAAAAATTAAAGAGGGGAGGTAAATTATGTCTGCGGTGAAACCGGAATTTATCGAACAAAACGGCAAAAAGATATTTTACTTGAATTTTTCCCACATGGAAAAAGATGCCATTGCAGATTGTCAAAAACTTCGTGGATTTCTTCAAATTCACCAAAACATACACGCAAAAACCGCGGTGATCGGCCTGGATACAATCAAGAAAATGCTCTATGAGGCGGTGCTGGTTCTTTCCGGCAGAGGTAGCGAAAAGATCAGGGTTTTTGACGGTCCAAACGCCGAGGCCAAAGCCAAGGACTAGCTGACGGTTATCTGATTGTATTTAGCTGTTAATAAGCAGCAGCATTGAATCACTCAAAGTATGGCCTGAGGTTAATTCTTGCCGTTTCCGGGTCTATCGTGCCGGATATTGAGCGGCGGTATTTTCCATCAGCTCTGTCCGCCAGACTTATACTTTTGCCGTCTTCCTTTTCCGAACCGTCAAATCTGGTAAGAATGAGCACGCGCGGCCGCATCAGATCCGATGTCTGATGCATTACCAGCCCCACCTCTCCGGTATTCAGCTTGAGCAGCGTCCCGACTGGAAAAATGCCCACCATGTTGATAAATGCCTTCAGCAGTACCGGGTTGCTGGTAACACCCTTGTTCTTGATCAGGATGCGTATTGCTTCGTGAGGAGGAATTTTTGATTTATAATACACGCGGCTTGCCGTAATGGCTTCATAACTGTCCGCCAGGGAAATTATCTGGGAGAAAGGATGTCTTCTGTGCAAGGCTTCCGGGACAGGATACGCGCTCTGACCGTGCTGATGATGCTCATAAGCCACAACCATCGCCAACTTGGTTATGCTTGGTATTTTGGAAAGAAAAACAGCGCCGGCAATCGGATGGCGGCGGACATATTCCCATTCATCTTCCGTGAGCTTGCCCGGTTTGTTGATTATCTCCTTGGGAATGGCGACTTTGCCGATGTCGTGCATCGTCGCGGCCATGCCCAATGCCGCCAACTGCGGTTTGGTCATGGACAAATACGTGCCCAGCGAAACGGCCAGAATGGACGTGTTAATCGAATGGGCAAACGTATATTCATCATACATCTTTATACTGGTCAGGCCGATCAGCGCGTCGCGGTTATCCAGCACATAATCGACCATATTCTGCACAACGGAATTCATTTTGCGCATACCGGAAGCTTTTTCCGAATACACGGCATGCACGACGTCTTTGAGCGCATTGATCGTGTCGCGGAAGACGCTGGACGCTTTTTTCTCCCGTGCCTTGATAACACTTCCGATTTGTTTATCAACAAGAAGCGCATGTTGTATCGATATGTGGAAAATACCTCTTTTGGCGGTCGCCACACTCAAACTTTCCTGTGTGGAAGGCGTGATTTCTTCATTGACGATCATGTCCCCGAAGCGGCTGATTTCTTCCGCGGCAACGTTTGGCTTGAAAATTATTCCGCCGATATCCTTATCGGCAAACTGTTCGATCGCCAAGGAAAAACTCTGATCAATCGGCACAGGCGTTGTTTCAAAAAACAACTCTCCACGCACAAGATAAAAAGGCGCTTCATCTCTTTCCGAGAGCAATTCCTGAAGTTTCGCCTGCAGCTTTTCCGCCGATGATTGTAAAATCGGATGCTGCTGTGGATACAAGCTGGCGTTGCGCAAAACAGCCGCCAGAAGCTGAAAAGCGATCCGCGCCGATTCAACCAGGCGTTGTTTCTCAAAATATGACTGGCGCGCCTCTAGAAGTTTATCATCGCGCTCATGCACCATCGCCCATTCTCCAACTTATTTCTTTAATCGCTCTCTGCGCCGCGATCTTTAATTCTTCCTGCAACTTGCGCGGTCGCCACCAGCGAACTTTTGTGTATTTTTTCAGATAATCTCTTGCCTGACGGCCGCCAATGTTGCCCAAAACACCGATAGCCATCAGTGTCAGCTCTTGCTCTTTCTTGTTCAACGGCCGGCTATTCAGAAAGTTAATCAGGAAAACCGCTTCATCCGCGCTGATACCGGGAAAACGGGCAAATGCCTGCAGCGCCGTTTTTTGCACCTCTTCTTCCTCATCGGATAAAAACCTGGCCAGAAAACCAACCGCTTTTTTCCCACCAATACTTTGCAGGGAGTGGATTATCTCCTGGCGGATACGAATATTTTTATGGTCTGCCGCTTTGCGGAAATAAGCCATGGCCTGATCTTCTTTGCTTTCCGCCATGATATTCACAATGTTTCGCACCAGATACCAGCGATCATCGGAAAGATATCTTCCCAATAAAGCTGTTTGATTCTTGCTTATACCTTTGGCCAGATCCAGATAAAAAATACGCGCCTTTCTTTCTTTTTCCTCCGCCAGTATCTTGAGCAATACTTCCGTCGTCTCTCTCTCAAACATGGAAAGATATTGAAATATCGAGCGGTATTCCGGCGAATCCATAACGTGGCTTCTCAATTCACGAACCGCGTCCATAAGCACTGTCCGGTTGGAAGCTTTATTCAAAGCCTCGCTCACTCTGGCACGATATTCTGCTTCTGTCGTCATTTGCAAGGCATGAACAATAAGCGAGGCATAAGGATAGTCCTTTTTCTTAAGCAGAAATTCCAGCATGTTTTCCATTTGGGTGATCACGCCGGCGAAAACAGTGCTGGTTTTTTCTCCTTCTCCTATGTGCGCGGGGTTTTTAATATGAGGAATAAGCGAAATCAGCGTGCGTGTCGCCGATCTTACCGTATCCCACTCTAAATTGGCTTCTGTTATCACCCTGAGTTCATTCATTTCCTCAGGGCTGTATTGTGTGATTTCCGCGGCGATGGAAATTATGTCGCTTTCTACCGGCTTGGCATCCATATACGTAAGGTGGCCGGTTGGCTTAACAGGTTCCGACGGCTTTGCTGCGGCTTTTTTCAGCAACGCGGCAATTTGTTGTACCGTCCATGCGTCGGAAAATCTTCCCGATTGAATCTCCTGGAGTGGCCCGGGCAAATTTTGCTCAGAAAGCTGTTCATCCTGGGCAAAATCAGCATCCAGGTCACCATACAGTTTATCCGAGATGAATCCGTTACGATAGGTCGGGTCAAGGGATAAAACTGATTTGGCCAATCCTTCATAAAGAGTTTCTCTTTGCTCAGGTTGCTCCCTGTCTATTTTCCGACCCGCCTCTTTATACGAAGCAAAAAGACGGTCTTCCAGTGTTTCGCCTTCGGATAATGTTTCTTTGGCCAGTTCTACTATGTTTTCACCAAACCTGATGGGATCATCAATTAAGTCAAAAAGCACCAAGGTACGATGCGGAAATCCCGCCTCTTTTTTTTCCGCTTCCGCATCGCTTGATCTGTCTGCGGCATCGGCTCCGCCTGGAGGCTTTTCGCCCCAGCGCCTTGGCGTTTGCGTCTTTATGACTTCATCAAGGCCGGTTTCGGTAATTTTGATATGCG
>JBBIHZ010000126.1:0-2240 GCA_037446735.1 Deltaproteobacteria bacterium | reverse complement strand
CTTTTTTCCCATAATATGGAAGCGATGCCGCTTTTCATCTCCTGCTCCTCTATGGTGAGCGCGAGAGCCTGATAAAACTCAAGCAACTCGTCTTCACTCAAACCGGGTAAAAAGATAATTTCACGGATGCTTTTTACAAATAAATCCTGGACAATCGGCAAGTTAAACTCGGCGTCTTTTTTTAAAGGCACGTTTTCATAAATAAAATAATTTTTGTGTATTTCCAGCCGATACTCGTCATGAGACTGTAAAAAATTATTAAGCACAGTAAATGATTTTTTTACCGCGGTCGAGTAGGCGGGGTTATTAAAAGGATAAAGCTTTACCGCGCGAATAGCTAAAACCAAGCTTCTTAATGTGTCCAGAACTTCCGCGGGGAACGATTCTTCCTGCCTGATGTCCTTTACCATAGCTTGCCGCTCACAGGTAAATAGCGCAAAATCGGTGTGTAATTAATAGTTTCACGACCATCTTTATATTGTGAGAAGTATAAAAAAAGAGGGCGCTTGTGTCAACGAAATAATAAACGCTTGAATCAATAGACTTTTTTCCTTTCTCAGCGAGCGTAACCGTTAATATCTTGCAGATATTAAGATTAATGTGCCATATTAAAGCAAATAATTTACAGGAGGTCATTGTCTTGATTGAAGCATGGATTAAGGAAATAAAGAAAAGCTCTGCCGCAAAAGATCTGGGGATGATTCTTGTGCACGACGGCATTGTGCGCGCTACGTCAAAGGAAGACAAGCCGGTCCGCAGGATGAAAACATCCTATAGCGCTTCTAAGCTTGACGCGGCAATTGCGCTCTTAAAACAAAAAGACGGCATCGTCGACATCAGGGTCTGGATTAACGAAGGCATCCTGCAGGTCGGCGATGACATTATGAAAGTATGCGTGGCCGGTCGCTTTCGCACCGATGTCCTGCCCGTGTTTCAGGAGCTTCTGACCGCCATCAAAAGCGAAATCATCAAAGAAGAAGAATATTCGCTTTAGTAGGCCGCTATTTTTTAAAAATCAGCACCGCGCCCAGAACTGCGCAAACGGCTCCTCCCACCAGAAAAAGCATGGTCTCATTAGAGGATGCTCCGGTTAAAGTTCGGGAAAGCTTATTTCCAAAAGCGCCGTAAAGATTAAATCCCCAGATAAGGAGCCCGACACCCGCCGCAAGCAGTATAACCCCTATTGGATTAATATTTTTCTTAGCCATCAACATTTACCTCCCGAAAACTAATAAAAAAGCAGCAGGTCTGTATCGCATGAACACAGATCTCTGCTGCTTTTTTGTTTTTCAACATTATTAATATCACATTTTGTACTTGAAGGATACTCTTAATTTCGCCCGATACTCAACCACTTTGCCGTCTTCAATTCTCATGTCGAGTTCTTTTACTTCCGCTACACGCAAATCCTCCAAAGTTTTCGCCGCCGTTTCCACTGCCTTCTTGGCGGCATCTTCCCATGATTTGTCACTGCTGCCGATAATTTCGATAACTTTGTAAACGCTGCTCATATTTTCCTCCTTTGCTTTTAAAGTTAATGGATTGAAAACCGAGACAACTTGCTACAACGCTTTTATTTGATTTGTATTGTGGAGTATAGGAATATTCATTTTATCTGTCAACCAAAAACGGCGGACATATATCCCTTCGGCGCCATAATTAAAATATCTTTTAAAACAGCTATTTATAGTTTGCCGTCCAACATATCCGCGATATCGGCTTTGCAGTTGCGGCAGCGTTGCGCGCCGCGGAAAAGCGACTGGCCGCAGAATGGGCAATGATAGCGCTGGCAGACGCTGCGCGCCCACTCCACGCTTCCTTTCTCGTCGCCGTGAAGCGCTGCCTTTTCCCGCCAGACGGGTATCGTTTCTTTCATCACTCTTCTGCCTGTCGCCAGACCGAAATTCTCTATCATGGCACAGGGCCAGTCCGTGCACTGATGGCAGGAATAAAATCTTTTTTCTTTAACACAATTTCTGATTGCGCAAAGCCGGCAATAACCATACATCTGTTTTGCAGGCTCTTGCTGCATGCACCCCAGGCACAAAGTTTCGTCCGGTTTTGTGCCGTAAAGATTTCCCATGATCTCGCGGAATTTCTCATTGTTGTCGCGGGTGGCGATGTAAACGCCGCATACTCCGCAATAAAGGCCGCAGGGGGCCATTAAATCTTTATTTTGAAATTCTTTCTCTTTCCAGCCTTCCATAAACTTCTCCAGAGCAAATGAATAATTTGTGTTT
>JBBIHZ010000125.1:0-6059 GCA_037446735.1 Deltaproteobacteria bacterium | reverse complement strand
GCTGTATATTTTCGTTTTGCTTCCCGTCGGCGTCTTTTTCCTGGCGGCGCTTGCTTTTGGTTTTGCCGGTTTTTTCATGCCCTAATCGCTTGAATTAATGCGTGTGGAATAACCACAGGAATATTGCTTTTGTCAAGAGTAATCAGATCAAAAACATTAAGAAATTATGCCTGAAACGACAAAAATGTTACTTTAAACGTTTGGTGATAAAAAAAGATGTGAGCGATCGTTGAGCGGGTCAATAATTATCTTGTCTTTTTCCAGGGAAACGAAGGTTTTAGATGCCGTATCCACGCAGGCGCGACGGAATTCATTTAAACTGATGTCGCGCAAGCGGCATAAAATCGCGGCGATAGTGAAATTGTGAGAAACAATAAGGGAATTTTTTTCGGCCGCGATAATTTTTGACATCGCCTGCCAGGCGCGTGTCTGCAAATCGGCCAGGGATTCTCCGTTGGGCATTTTTACCTCGGCGGGATTGGAAATCCACTGTTTTAAAAAGTCTTTTTTATCGTCCATCAGCTCTTTGAATGATAACCCTTCAAAATCTCCCTGGTTCATTTCGATTAATTCATGATGTTTTTGAATCTCGAGCGAGTGATATTCATTGATGATTTGCGCGGTCTGCATGGCGCGTTTCAGGGGGCTGGCGTGGATTGCTTCTATTTTCTGCGCCTTCAGAGAGGCGGCCAGAAGGCGCGCCTGCCTTATTCCTTCATCGCTTAATTCGATGTCACTCGTTCCCTGTACGCGACCTTCTTTATTCCACGACGTCTCGCCGTGACGGATGAGAATCAACTGCATTTTATTGTCCCGCAATTAGTTTTATTGAGTATTATAATGCCGCCCAAAGCGAAGTGTCAAAGTATTTCCTTATTCGAAAGCGGTATGATTTTCAGCCGATACAGCTTGACAGAAAGTTGGGGTATTTCTATACTGCGTTAAGGGCACGGGGAAAAAGGATTTTGTTGCAAACCAGACTCGCAAACTGAAATTTAACGACATGAAATTTTTACCTTCCGTATTTACCACTGTTTTTTCCGGCAAGCCAGGCCAGCGCAATATCCGCCTGCTTCTTAAATATATCCTTGCGCTGCTTCTGCTTATTAGTATCTACAGCGTCATCTTTCACTATCTGATGGCGGCCGAAGGCCAGCAGCATTCCTGGATTACCGGTTTTTACTGGATTATGGTGGTAATGTCCACGCTGGGGTTTGGCGATATTACCTTTACTTCCGATATCGGCCGTGTTTTTTCCGTATTTGTGCTGCTTTCCGGCGTTGTTCTGCTGCTGGTTTTACTGCCGTTCATCTTCATTAAATTCTTTTTCGGGCCCTGGATGGAGGCGCAGGCGAAAAACCGCGCTCCGCGCGAACTGCCGCCGGAGACGAAGGGCCATGTGATCATCACCAATTACGACCCGGTGACCATAAGCCTTATCGAAAGGCTGGCCAATTATAATCAGCAATATGTCGTGATTGTGGAAAATCTGCAGCGCACCCTGGAGCTTTATGATTTGGGAGTTTCGGTAGCGTTGGGCAGCATTGATGATCCTCAGACTTACAAAAAACTGCGCGTGGAAAATGCCTCGCTGGTAGTGGCGACCAACAGCGATCAGGTCAACACAAACATCGCTTTTACAGTGCGGGAAATGAGCGAGCGCGTGTCTGTTTTTGTCACGGCAGATTCGCCGCATTCGCTTGATATTCTGACGATGGCCGGAAGCTCTCATGTTCTGCTGCTTTATGAAATGCTTGGGAAATCACTGGCTAATCTTACAATCGCGGGCGATTGCAGATCAAATATTATCGGACGCTACGAGGATTTGATCATCGCGCAGAGTCCGGTCGTTGGAACGCCCCTGGAAGGCAAAACAATTCTGGAGAGTGATTTTCGCAAGCTCTACGGGATTTCCGTGGTGGGTATCTGGCAGCGGGGAAAATTTATCCTGCCGCGGCCCGAGACGATTATTGACCGCACCAGCGTACTGGTCTTCGCCGGTTCGCAGCACGCGCTGGAAGCTTACGATGAAGTGTATTCGTTTTATCACATCTGCAAGGTGGCGGGCGATCCGGTGATTATCATCGGCGGCGGGCGCGTTGGTTTGGCCGCCGCCGCGCGGTTACGCGAACGGGAAATCCCTTATCAGATCATTGAAAAAAGCCAGAAAAAAGCGCGCCCCGGTGACAGCTATGTTTTCGGAGACGCCGCGGATATCAACACTTTAGAGAAAGCCTGGTTTGAAAAAGCGCCCGCCGCCCTGATCACGCCTCATGATGACGCCACAAATATTTATCTGACTAAATATTTAAGAAGTTTGAGGCCGGACATGCAGATATTGAGCCGCGCCAGCGCGGACAGAAATGTTTCCACACTGTACCGCGCCGGTGCGGACTTTGTTATTTCCAACGCGTCTTTGGGCGCCAACAGCATTTTTAATTATCTCAGAAACGAAGACACGCTGCTTTTGACGGAAGGATTGAAAGTGTTTCATCTCGGGGCTCCGGAAACGTTGCTCGGCAAAAAGCTTTTAGCTTCCGGAATCAGAGAGGACACGGGCTGCACGGTGATAGCTATTTCCCGCTATGGAAAAATGTCAATTAACCCGCCAGCGGACACCGTGATAAAAAAGGACGACGAACTGGTTTTAATCGGCACAGTTGACGCGGAAAAAACTTTTTTACGGGAATTCGGTTCGCCAACACAGCCGGATAATACCTGATTTGCCACGCGCGTTTTACTTAAAAAAGCTTTTACTTCTACATAAGGCTTTCAATAATCAGCTTATTATCTAAATCCTTATTTGCTTCATCAAGATTTTCCCGCGCCGCGTAAACGGCGACCGCATCTCCTTTGTCCTTCGCGGAAAAATAATTCTCCAGCGCCTGCCTCATTCGCAGCGTGGCCCACTCGCCATGCGCCTCGTCGCCGCATTTCATCATGGAGAAGGGCAAAGTGACGCATCATGGAAATGTATCCTTTGCCCGCGGGATCCATCGGCTTATCCATGGCGCTCATGGTACTGATGATGGCTTTTTCCGTATCAGCATCAGTTAGGAGATGACGCGCGTAAAATTTCTGCGCTTCCTCAAAAGTATTCAACGTCCTTACGATATGCGGGTCGCGGTAAGATAGAAAAGCGAAGAGTCCCGTCGTCGCGTCAAAAGTCGACATGCCGCCGTAGGCCCCTCCCTGAACGCGTATGTGCTTGTATAAATACGTATTGGAAAGCTCGCGCGAAGCAATGGTCAGCATCGGCGTGGCCGGATCTGTGTAGGGCGGCGCTTTAAAGACGCGGGCAACGTAGGAAACCTGCGAGGGAACGGCAATGCCCGCGCGCACAGGCGTAAGCGGCGCCGAGAGCTGATTTGCCTGCCTGCTTTCACGGGGAATCTTTTCCAGAAGGCGCGAAAGCGTATTTTGCGTTTTTCTCAGTCCCTCTTCATCCGCCGTGAAGTTAACCAGAAGATTATCTTTCACAAAGATTAATTCTTTGAGCCTTGCCAGTTTTTCACAAATATCCTTGTTGGCCACAGGGAATGTCGCGGCAATTTGTTGCATAAATTTAAACTGCGTGCGGCCGTGCCATTGCTCATCGCGCCAGGCCGGTAAAGTCAGAGCCGCTCCCGCCGCTCTTTTGGCAAAAACATGTCCAGAAGGCACGATGGCTGATTGCAGGGAATTCTTTCTTTCGGCGATTAAATCACGCATGCGCTCCCTGTTCTCCAGATCTCCGGCAAGCAAGACATCTCCCAGAATGTCTATTGCTTTGCCGACATTCCGGTAGAGAGCCGCAAACGAGAAAATCATTTTCTGCCAGATTTTTTTTCCGTCCGCGGAGAACCCGGCGGCCAGATCGTAGCCGAAACTCCCCATGTGCAGCCCGATGCGTTTGGCCATGTCTTCATAGCCAAATCCGGCGGCGCCCATGCCTGTCATGACTTTTCCCAGAAGGGGCAGGTAAGGATGCAGTTCCTCGGGAACACCCGCGAGGTCAAAGGCCAGATCAACGTACGAAATACCGTTGGTGAAAATGTTATGCTCCAGTGCGTCTGTGCCGGCAATGCTGATGGATTTAACGGGTATCGTTTCGATACTTCGCGGGACATCTTTTAACTGCAACTGAGGTAAGGTTTTTATCGCCGCTGGCGTGTCCGGTTCGGATTGAAATTTTCTTAACTGCGCCGCCTGAGCGTCAATTTGTCTTAACTCTTCTTCCGAAAATCCTTCTTTGAGCGCGGCCATTTTTTCCTTTAATTTATTTTCATGTCGCTCAGTGAAACCGGGATCCGGCTCCATTATGGAGAGCACCCGGTGAGGATTGTCCCAAAGCCACTTCCTGGTGATTTTCTGGAAAATTTTCGGGTCGCGCGACCATAGCTTGCGGATTCTTGTGATTTCTCTTGGAAAATCAAGACCGGCCAGGGGGTCGCCTTCGTAGAGCCAGGTTTGAAAAACGCTGCCCATGAGCGCGATGCCGTAGGGATAAGAACCGCGGACAATTTCGCGTCCGTGAAATTCCACCTGATGCAGAATTCCTTCAATCAGTTCTCTATCGTATCCCCTTGTCACGATTTGCCGGAGAGTATCCAGAATGAGTTTTTCGATTTTTTCCGCATCAGCTTTTTTTGCGTTGCGCAAGCCAACGCAAAACATGATTTGCTTAAGATCCGATTCCATCCCGCTGACTGGCGTCAGGTCTTCACCCAGGCCGGAATCAATCAGCGCCTTGCGGAGGGGGCTGGCGGCGCTGCTGATGAGCAGGCCGGAAATGATCTGCAGGAGCAGCGCTGTTTCGTAAGCGGTGTTTTCCGCGAGCATCCAGGCGATATTGACCATGGTTTTCTTTTCGATCGGCTCTTCCCTGCCGACGGGGTAAACACTTCTGGCTAAGCGGGGCCGGCTGAAAAACGGCTGATTTTCAATAGCGGAATTTATTTTTATTTTATCAAAACCTGCCAGCATTTCGCTAAGAAACGCGAGGTGTTCGACGGTAGGGATGTCGCCATAAAAGAAAAAGCGGGCGTTTGTCGGGGAATAATAGCGCCGGTGAAAATCCCTGAACTGTTCGTAAGTAAGCGCGGGAATCACGGCGGGATCGCCGCCGGAGTCAAAAGCGTAAACGCTCTGAGGATAGAGATTTTCCTGGAGCGCCTTGTGCATCAGGGCGTCGACGGAAGAATACGCGCCTTTCATTTCATTATAAACGATGCCGGAGATGATTAAATCACCGGATAAATCCCCCGGCACGGTAAGTTCGAAATGATGGCCTTCCTGGAGAAAATTTTCCGTAAGCAGGCGTGGGTGCAAGACAAGATCGGTATAAACGCGCGCCAGATTATAAAAATCCGCTTTTATCTGGCTGGCCACCGGATAGACGGTTTTATCCGGATAGGTAAAGGCGTTGAGGAAGGTCTGCATGGAGGAGCGCAGCAGTTCCTTGAAAACGTCTTTGAGCGGATATTTTTCCGAACCGGCCAGAACGCAATGTTCCAGAATGTGCGGCAGGCCGGTGGAGTCTTCCGGCGGGGTGCGAAAACAGATGGCGTATAGATTTTCCCGCTCGAATGAATGCAGGTGCAAAACTTTGGCGCCGGTTTTGATGTGTTTAAGTTCATAAGCCGTCAGGCGCAACGCCGCTATCGGCCTTACGCGCAGCACTTTGAATCCGTCAACGCTTTCGCCCGCGCGCAAAGCCGGTTTGGGATAAGAATGGTTTTCAGGCATAGATAATCCTTTGTTTGGCAATACTTATAAGATAAATCCCGGGAAATTCAAGAAAAAAGCAACCGGTAAAAAATGGAATATTTTATTTCGCCTGAGAGCGTATGTTCATGATCTGCGTTCTGGTGAATACGGCTTCAATATTGCCTACATGTTCCAGAATGTTTTCCCGGCCGCCCTCTTCACGGTCGATCAGAGCCACCACTTTTTTCACGATCAGGCCGGCTTTCTGCGCCTGCTGGATTGCCGTGATTGTCGAGGCGCCGGTGGTGATGACATCATCAATAATGACAACCTTCTCTCCGGCGGCGACATTTCCCTCAATGGCGCTTTTT
>JBBIHZ010000124.1:0-6110 GCA_037446735.1 Deltaproteobacteria bacterium | reverse complement strand
AACCAGGGACCTACCGGTTATGAGCCGGTGGCTCTACCAATTGAGCTATGGGCCCTGTAACAGCACCTCATGTCTTTCAAGGTTTGCCTTGATATACATAAATATGAGGGTTGTCAACACTATTTTCCGCCGCGCTTGCGCGGGTTTTTCTTTGATTTTTTTGCCGCCGGCTGTTCTTTAACCTCGGTGTCCTGTGCCAGGCTTTCGATCAGGCTGCTGAGCGCCGATGAATCTTCAGAGAGCGTACTGAGCCTGTCGCTGATGCCGAAGCGCATGCGCAGGACCTTTTCCTCGCGAGGCGTCAGCGTTGAAAGTATCTTTTTTGTCTGTTCGGCCAAATCCATGCTGATCGTAGCCTCGGAGGGAGACATGATTCTCTTGTCTTCGATAAAATCACCGAGATGGCTGTCCTCTTCTTCGCCGATTGGTGTTTCCAGAGAGATCGGCTCTTTAGCGATTTTCAGCACTTTTCGTACCTTCTCCAGCGGATATTCCATCTTGTTGGCGATTTCTTCCGGTGTGGGTTCGCGACCGAGTTCCTGAACGAGATAGCGGGAAGTGCGAATCAGCTTATTGATTGTTTCAATCATGTGCACGGGAATTCTGATTGTGCGCGCCTGATCCGCGATGGCGCGGGTGATGGCCTGTCTGATCCACCATGTCGCGTAGGTGGAAAACTTATAGCCGCGCTGATACTCGAATTTGTCCACGGCTTTCATCAGGCCGATATTTCCCTCCTGTATCAAATCCAAAAACTGCAGGCCGCGATTGGTGTATTTTTTGGCTATACTCACGACCAGTCTTAGGTTTGCCTCCACCAGTTTTCGTTGCGCGATATCTGCCTTGCGCTCGCCTTCTTCGAGCGATTTAACCACCGTTTTTAGGATTGCCGTCGGAATTCCCGCCTCGCGGACGACCTGCTTAATCTTCTTATGGGCTTCGTCAATGTCTGCCTTGCTCCTTTTCAAAAGTTCCACGGAGACACGGTTTTCACGGGCCGCTTTTTTCTCGTCGGCCTTTGACCTTCTCATTTTTGTCCAGGCTTTTTCCAGTTGCGCCAGATTTAATTTCGTTTGTTTTTTGTACTGGTTGATGACTCTTTCCGCGTTTTCTATTTCTTCATTAAAGTAACGCAGCCGGGAAGTAAAACGGTTTAACTGTTTTTTGCTGAAGCGAATTTTCCGGCACAGCGTGACGATAAACCGCGTGTTTTTTTCCAGCTCGGCGCTCATTGATTCGCGCTGCTTGGCGCTGATGCCTTTTGACTTCAGTCTGTTGTGCAGAACGTTGTTTCTATCGTTGAATAGCTTGATGCGGGAAATCAGCTTTAAAACCCGGTCGCGGTGCTCGTCTTCTTCCACGAATCCTTCTTCATCCTCGATATTATCCACGACATTCTTTACGCGGATTTCGCCGCTTTGCAGCTTTTCGCCGATGCTTAAAACCTCGTTTATGGAAATAGGAAGCCGGAAAATCGCCGACATCGTCTCCCGCGCGCCTTCTTCAATTTTTTTGGCTATTTCCACCTCGCCCTCGCGGCTCAAGAGCGAAACCATGCCCATCTCGCGCAGATACATTTTGACGGGGTCTCCGGTCTTGCCCGCGACCGGCATGAGGGCCAGCGCTTCGGATAATTTGGAAGGGGCCGCGTCTTCAGCGGGCTTTTTTACCATGAGTTTTTCGCCCTGTTCCGTGTCGATGATGTCGATGTTCTTTTCGCCAAATAGCATAATAATATCATCTATTTGATCCGATGAAGTCACATCCGGCGGTAGGATATCGTTGACGTCGTCATAGGTTAAAAAACCCTTTTCCTCTCCCAGCATTAGTAATTTTTTGAATTCTTCAGACTGCAGTTCTTTGGACATGGTCTCTCCCCGGTATTTTATATCCTATTAATTTAATTCTTTTTCTTCCATTAGCAAGTGTTCTTTTTCGCGTAAAAGCTCATTTATTAGGTCATCGTTGCCGCTTTCCTGAGCCCTGCCCAGCCGCAGCTTTATCTGGCGATGCTGTTCCTTAAACCATTTTTTCCTGATTTGCCTTAAGTTATCCGAAAATACTTTTTCCAGCGTGACAGTATCGGCCGGCAACGCTTTAATCATGGTCTGGAAAATCTTTTCGCGCAGGGGCGCGTCTTCATCTCCCGCGAGAATCATCCCGATATCGACAAATCCCTGTTCTTTATAAGTTTCTATAATTTTTTCGCCTAAGGATTTGAGCCGCGGCTGCAGGAAATAATTCAGGATGCTTTCCTCTTCAATCTGAATTATTTTTTTAGGGTATTCAAGCAGCAGCTGTATTAAGTGCATCTCCACCGCGTCAGCATCAATATTAAGAGGGAGCTTTGTTCTGGCGCCCGCGGTTTTTTCCCGCGGTAATTCTTTTATAAGCAGTTCTTCATTTATGCCGGTTTTTTCCGCGACGCGTTTGATAAAAAGCGCTTTTTCCTTTTGGTCGCTGATCTTTCCGATAAATTCCATGGCTCGCCTGATCATTTCCCTTTTATCTTCAAAGGTCGCCCCGTCGCCGATGATGTTTTCTATATAATAATCGCTCAGCGGCTGAGCGCGCGAAATCAGTTCTTCCAGCCGATCCGGGCCGAACTTTTTTACGTAATCGTCCGGATCGTGCCCGCCCGGCAGAATTAGCGCGCGCGCCTTCATGCGCATTTCCAGAAATAGGTCGAGACTGCGATCCAAAGCTTTTTTCCCGGCTTCATCAGGGTCAAACAGCGCGACGATATCCGTGGTGTAGCGGCGCAGAAGTTCCAAATGCTCCCTGGTAAGAGCCGTGCCCAGTGTTGCCGCGACATTGCCCACGCCGGCACTGACCAACGAGATTAAATCGAAATAGCCCTCGACAATAATCGCAAAGCCTTTCCGGCGGATTTCTTCTTTTGTTTTATTAAGCCCGTACAGGTTTTTTCCTTTGATATAAACGGGCGATTCCGGGGAGTTCAGGTATTTTGGCTCGCCTTTGCCCAGGATTCTGCCGCCGAAGGCAATCACTTCGCCGGATACGTTTTCGATGGGAAAAATCAGCCGGCCGCGGAAGCGATCGTAAAAACGCCCGTCTTTGCCGGTGATTACCAGACCCGCCTGTTCGGCCAGTTTCAGTGAAAGCCCGCTTCCCTCAAGATAATCCACCAGAGCGTTCCAGCTATCCGGAGCGTAACCAAGGCGGAATTTTTTGATGGTCTCTTCGGAAATGCTTCTTTTCTCCAGATAAAGGCGCGCCTCTTTTCCCAAAGGCGCTTGCAGATTGCGGGCGAACTGTTGCGCCGCCCGCAGATTAAGGGAAGTTATTTTTTCTCTCAGCGATTCGCGCTCCCGGCTTTCTTTGTCGGTCACCCGCGGCGGCAAAATCACACCCGCTTTCTGCGCCAGATCCTTAATTGCTTCAGGAAATGTTTTTCCGGCTATTTTCATCAGAAAGGTGATGACATTGCCTCCCTGTCCGCAGCCGAAACAGTAAAATATCTGTTTTTCCCTGTTCAGCGTGAAAGAAGGCGATTTTTCCTGATGAAAGGGGCAAAGGCCGACAAAGTTGCGTCCCGCCTTTTTCAGCGTCAGGTATTCGGAAGCCAATTCGACAATATCCACCCGGCTTTTGATTTCTTCGATTTTGCTGTCGTCAAAGCGCACGGAATGCATTCCTTGAGCCCGGTCTTTATTTTGGGCTTTTGTTGTTATTATTAGGATAAAAGCGCCTTAACTTTTTCGCCCGCGGCCTTGCCGTCGGACTTGCCGGCGATCTGCGGCATAAGTATTTTCATCACTTTGCCCATGTCCTTGACGGATGCCGCTCCGGCGTCAGCGATAACTTTTTTGATTATATTTTCCAACTCTTCATCCGTCATCTGCGCGGGAAGAAACTCCTGCACGACTTTAAGCTCCGCTTCCTCCTTTTCCACCAGATCCGTTCTGCCGCCTTTGGCAAACTGCTCGATGGAATCCCTTCTCTGCTTGACCATCGCGGAAAGAAGCTGCATAAATTCCGCTTCGTTGAGCGGCCGCATTAAATCTATTTCTTTGTTGTGCACGGCCGTTTTCAGCAGGCGGATGGCGGAAAGCCTGATTTTATCTTTGGCCTTGGCGGCCGTAACCATTTCGTCATTTAACTTTTTGTTGATGTCCATATTTTACTCCTGAATCTCAGCCCAGCTGGTCTTGAAGTTTTTTACCGCCAAGCAGGTGCATGTGCAGGTGAAATACCACTTGTCCTCCTTCGGCATTGCAATTTATTACGGTACGAAAACCACGGGCGGCGATTTTTTTGATTTGCGCCACTTCCTGCGCGGCGGTATTAAGATCGGCGATGATGCCTTTTTCTTCGGGGCCGACATCCATCAGGGTCGGAATGTGTTTCTTGGGAATGATGATGACATGCACTGGCGCCATTGGTTGAATGTCATCGAATGCCAGCACTTTTTCATCTTCATAAACTTTGCTGCAAGGAATTATTCCCGCGACAATTTTGCAAAACACGCAATCTTCCATGATCGCTTTCCTCCTTTGTTGTTCTTTAGGCGGCTGCTGCTTTAATGGCGTCTTCTAGGTTAATCGCGCCGGTGTAAAGAGCGCGACCGATAATCACGCCGCAAATGCCGCAGCTTTCGACTTCCTTGAGTTTTTCTATGTCTTTGATTGAAGCGACACCGCCGGAGGCAATGACCGGTACTCGCACTGTTTCAGCCAGCGCCCGCGTTGCTTCTATGTTTACACCTGTTTCCATCCCGTCGCGCTTGATATCGGTGTAAACGATGGCTTTTAAGCCGCTGTTTTCAAAACGCCGGGCCAGTGTTATCGCGTCTTCGTTTGTTTTGCGCTTCCACCCTTCCACGGATACCTTGCCGTCGAGAGCGTCTATCCCCAAAATAATTTTCCCGGGGTATTTCCTGCCGGCCTCGAAAATCATTTCTTCATTTTGCAGCGCCGCCGTGCCGAGAATCACCGCCGCCACGCCGTTTTGCAGGTAGAAGTCGATTGTCTGCATGTCTCTGATGCCGCCGCCGATTTGCACCGGGACATCATTCAGCCTTTTGGCGATTTCGATGACGACGGGGGCGTTTTTGGGAAAACCCGCCACCGAGCCGTCCAGATCGACGACATGAATAAGCTTTGCGCCCTTTTGCGCCCAGTTTTGCGCCATCTCCACGGGGTTGTCGGCGTAGACGGTGACGCGGTCAAAATCACCCTGGGCCAGGCGCACGCATTTTCCGCCCTTGATATCAATTGCGGGGATGATAATCAATTTAAGCACTCCATGGCAAAAAATACGCGAAATCAGGATTAATTCGGTTAAACAAAAAAGCTATTGCTGCGAAAATGATAATTTTTAACGTACAAAGCCGGGGAATTTTTTAAAAATTTCATCCATGCCTTGACGGGAAAGCTGCTGGGCGGTCAGCCATTTTCCGCTGCCTCTGAGAAACGAAGATATCTGAAAAAGATCTTCCATCAGTGATTTTTGTGTCTTATCGTAGATGCCTCTCCACATGACGCTTCCGTCCGATGCGTTTACCAGATAGATTTCAAAGGCGACGGAAGCGGGGCTTTTCACGGAATAATCGTACCCCACTCTTTCCACATAACGGTAAATATAGCCCACGGCCAAAATATCCGCTCCCAGTTCCTGGCCGGTTTTCTTCAAAACATCCAGAAGCGGTTTTCGGAAAGATTCAGCGGAAACTCTTCTGTAGATTCCTTGCACCCTGTCCTGGGGTATCATGCGGACTTCCTTAAACTCACCCATTTTATTGGTGAAGATATCTTCGATTATTTTTTCCGCGCCTTCCTGAATTCTGCCCGTGGAATAAGCCGCCGTGCACAGCGGGCAGATAACCGTGTTTTCCAGATTATTGTCCGGAATCATCGCCTGAAAGGAAACGATACCGACCACCACGGAAGGCTTTATGCCTTGCTGTGTTTTTTCTTCGGCGCGGGCGCTGAAAGCTAAAGCCAAAAAAACAGCCAGAAAAAACACGGCCAGTCGATATATTTTTTTCCCATCGTGATTTATCATTTTTATTTACCTCGCTTTTTCTATGCTTCCTTTGGTGGAGAGGACGCCGCTGATTTTTTTGTTTATATTTACCGCTTTTCTCA
>JBBIHZ010000123.1:0-6284 GCA_037446735.1 Deltaproteobacteria bacterium | reverse complement strand
ATGATTAACTTCACTGTTCCTGGGACAGGTTCAAGCGGACATATCGGCGGAGGGATGATTCTGGCCGCTATCCTCGGGCCATATGCCTCTTTTTTAGTCATAGCCTCAATATTGATGGTTCAGGCACTATTTTTTGCCGATGGCGGATTGCTCGCCCTCGGCTGCAATATCTGGAATTTGGGTATCTATCCTTGTTTCATTGCTTATCCACTTATATACAAACCTGTTGCGTTGCAACTGGGAGCGTTTTCAGTGGTTTTGGAAACGCTTTTCTCCGGCATCAGCGAATTGACATTCGGCACTTTCCTGTTGCTGATGCAGCCGATACACCTGGCCATCGGGCTGGCGGAAGGCATCATTACGGCTGGCGTTATTCTCTATATCAAACAGGCCCGGCCGGAAATTCTGGTGGCCAATATCGCATCGCGTCCTATGGATGCCAGGATTTCCATAAAAAATATTCTGGCTGTCTTTGTAATTCTGGCTATTATCACTGGAGGCGCCATTTCCTGGTTTGCGTCAACTCATCCCGACGGATTGGAATGGTCAATTAAAAAAATCACTGGGGCAGGCGAACTGGCAGAATCAACCAGCGGGATAGCCTCTGCTTTGAAAACTCTTCAGGAAAAGACATCATTCCTTCCCGACTACGGATTTAAACCGGCGGCGGGAGAGGAAAGCTCTGATGAAGCGGCTCTTGCCTGGCCGGACATTGAAGCCGGCACGTCTGCTGCCGGCGTTATCGGAGCGGCCATAACGCTGCTGTTTATTATATTCATCGGTTTCGTAATACGACTTTTCAAACGACCATAACCTTGCCCAAAACAGATCTCGCGCCCTGACAGGAACAGCTGGCTTTCCTGTCGGGGCGTATGTTATTGAGAAGTTAGTTTAAAAATCTTGGACCTGCACCATGTCGTTTGACGTACAATATTACAATATAGGATCCCTTGATCAGCTTTCTTATAAAAACACGTTTGTTCACCGTCTGGATCCGCGGATCAAACTGGTTGCTACCATGCTTTTTCTTTTTACGGTGATTTCCTTTTCAAAATACGAAATTTTCGCATTGGCCCCTTTTTTTCTTTATCCAGTGTTTCTCATGACGCTGGGCGAAATTCCGTTTATGTTTATTTTCAAGAAAGTGATTCTGGTTTCTCCCTTTGCCGTCTTTATCGGCATCTTCAACCCCTTGCTGGATTCGGAACAGATTTTCATTTTTAACGGATTCGCAGTGTCAGCCGGATGGCTTTCTTTTATCTCCATTCTGATAAAATTCACCCTCACTGTAAGTACCGCACTGCTGCTGATCGCCACTACGTCTTTTCCCGGTGTCTGTCATGGCCTGAGACGTCTGGGGCTGCCTGCGATTTTCGTTTCACAGATGCTTTTTCTTTACCGTTATATTTTTGTGTTGATGGAGGAAACAATGCGGATTTTACGGGCCAAAAACATGCGTTCCCCTGAAAAGCGCCAGACAGACATCAAGACCTTTATCCGTCTGACCGGAACCCTTTTCATCCGAACTATTGAGAGAGCCGAAAGGGTGTACTTCGCGATGTTATCCAGAGGCTTCGACGGTGATATGCCCGCACTCAGGCGTTTTCAAATCAAAGCCGCCGATCTTGTTTTTGTGGCACTCGTTTTCTTTTTTCTTTATGTCTTCCGATTCTATCCGGCGGCAGAGATTCTGGGAAAATTTATTCAAGGAATGTTTTTATGAGCCATCACATTGTCGAATTTAAGAATGTTTTTTTTCACTATCCCGACGGCACAGAGGTGCTTCGTGATGTTTCGTTCCGAATCACGCATGGCGAATCCGTAGGAATCATCGGCGCCAACGGTGCGGGCAAATCAACTCTGTTGATGCACTTAAATGGTTACCTGATGCCGTCATCTGGAACGATTAACGTCGGAGATCTTTATCTGACTAGACAGACTCGCCAGGAAATCAGAAAAAAAGTCGGCATCGTTTTTCAGAATCCGGACGACCAGCTTTTCATGCCAACCGTCTATGAAGACGTCGCATTCGGACCGCTTAATCTAGGCGTCGACGAAATGATGGTTAAGCAAAGAGTGGAGTATGCGCTGAATTTGGTGAATTGTCTCGATCTTCAAAATAAACCGCCGCACCATCTCTCCTGCGGTCAGAAAAGCGCCGTGGCTATTGCGTCGATCATGGCTATGGAACCGGACATTCTGGCAATGGATGAACCCACATCCGATCTTGATCCGAAATCAAGGCGATTGCTTATCAATCTTCTTAATACCTTCAAGCATTCGAAAATCATAGCTTCTCATGATCTGGATTTTATTCTGGATGTCTGCAATCGATGCATCGTCATTAAAGAAGGCGCTGTGGCGGCAGACGGACGGGCAAAGGACATTCTAACGGACAAGGAACTATTGGAAGAAAATCACCTAGAGCTTCCTCTATCTCTGCAAAGATATTGAATATCAGGTCAGATTTTTGCCTTTAGTCGCCATCATGAAGCCTGCGTGTTTGACGTTTTTGATGGCTTTGAGTTTCAAAAAGAGCTCTTCGATTTCCCGCGATTTTCCCTTGGTCACGATAATTTCGAAGCAGTTGTGATGATCCAGGTGAATATGCTGGCTGGATAAAATGCAGGCGTGATAATCGTGCTGAATATCCAGCACTTTTGTCACCAGTTCACGGGCGTGGTGATCATAAACCAGTGTAATCGCACCCGTAACCTCCTTGTTTTCGAGCCATTCCTTTTTGACCAATTCTTCGCGAATCAAATCACGGAAAGCTTCGGATCGATTAGTGTATTTTCTTTGTCTGATCAGGCGGTCGAATTTTACCAGTAAGTCTTCTTCCAGTGATATACCAAAACGAACAAGTTTGGACATAAACATCCCTAAAATTATATAAAAATTGTATAAAAAAAATAAAGTAAACAGTCAAACAATTTTTTTATTTCTCCTTTATTCATTTGCTCATATCAAGGGCAACTTTTTCGTGACCAAAACAATATAGCTGCTTTTGTTTATGATAGATATATTAAATAAGTACTTGGTACTCATAGAGAACCGGGAGTTTATTTATAGATAATCTGACTATTTCCGCTTTTTCGATAAGATTAATTTGCCTACAGGATATTAAGGATATAATTTGATGACACACTGTTCCTGAAGCGTATTTAAATAACCGTAAACCACTAATTTTCAAAAAGAATCTTCGGCAGGTATTTATTCATTTACAGCACAAGGAAGGTTACGCGAACCCGCTTACTGATCTGGCTCATGATCCAATGTAAATTGCGGGATATTTTTTGCAATTATGTTATTTATAACATATGCATAAAATGCTAAGGTAAAAACCATGAACAAATATCTAGCCGCTGTTTTTTTTACTCTTGCTGTTTTTATAAGTTCTTTTGCTGCTGCAGCCGCAGAAAAGTATCCCTCTGTGGCCAAGAAAATAATTTCTGTCGCCGTTGCCGCGAACTTTATTGCCCCCTTCAAAGAAATCGCTGTTGACTTTGAAACAAAAACAAAGATTAAAGTAGGGGTTACTTTTTCTTCCACGGGAAATCTTTACAGCCAAATAAAAAACGGCGCGCCCTATGATTTGTTCTTATCTGCCGATGAGGAAACACCGGCTAAACTCAATAAAGATGGCTTGGCGGATGCGCCTTTTATTTATGCCAGAGGGCAAGTTATTTTATGGTCTGCCAATAAATATTTCTGCAAGACAAAAACCTGGCACGATGCGCTGAAAAATGAAGAGATAAAAAAAATAGCAATAGCCAATACGCAAACCGCACCGTACGGAGCTGCAGCGAAAAAAGCTCTGGAAACGGCCGGATTTTACGATGCCGTCCAAAGCAAACTTGTTACAGCTCAAACTGTGGCGCAATCTTTTCAGTATGCCTCAACGTCCGCGGTTGACGCCGGTTTCTGCGCGATGTCAGCCATGCTAAGCGATGAAGGCAAAAGAGGATGCTTTTACGTTATCGATGAAGCGCCGGTTATTATTCAATCGGCCTGTATATTGAAGAGGACAAGAAACCGCGCTGCGGCAGAAATATTTGCCGAATATCTTAACTCACCAGGTGCAAAAAACATCAAAATCAAGTACGGTTATCGTTAAATGGATTATCTCGCGCTTTACGTGAAAATTATCCATAGTAACAACAGTTATTTTGATGCTTACCGCCTCGCCTGTGGCATATCTGTTGGCTTATTACCGCTTCACGGGAAAATCATTTGTAGAAGCATTACTTTACTTGCCGATGGCGCTACCTCCCACAGTGATCGGCTTTTACCTGATTATTCTTATGGGACCAAAAGGATTTATAGGTAAAGCATGGGGTTTGTTTACCGGAGATTATCTTCTTTTTACCTTTATCGGAATAACGATTGCTTCTATTATTTATTCACTTCCTTTCGCTGTGCAGCCCATGAAAGCGGCCTTTGCAAAAATCGACCGCCGCTTGCTGGAGGCCGCTTATGTGCTTGGCCTGTCGAAGCGCGTAACATTCTTCCGGGTAATTATTCCTAATTCTCTAAACGGCATTGCCGCGGCGGCTATTTTGGTTTTCTTGCATTCGCTTGGAGCGTTTGGCGTTTTGCTGATGGTGGGCGGCAGCATTCCCGGTAAAACCAAGGTCGCCTCCATCGCGATTTACGAAGCCGTGGAAATGATGAATTATCAGGCAGCGGGAATGATGGCGGTGAGTTTTATTCCCTTTAGTTATGCTTTTTTATTATTGATAAATAAATTTAACAAAGGAATAGAGACATGACCATCGAAGTTTCTTTTAAAAAAAGTTTGAAATATTTTGATCTGGATATATCTTTTTCCTGCGCGAAAAATAGCCTGTTGGTAATAATCGGTCCATCGGGAGGCGGCAAAACAACCATTATCCGCATGCTGGCTGGCCTAGAAAAACCGGATGCGGGACAAATTATTTTTGGCGATGAAGTCTGGTTTGATTCCATCCAAAATGTCAATTTGGCGCCGCAAAAACGGCATCTGGGCTATGTTTTTCAGGATTACACCCTTTTTCCTCATCTTAATTTATTTGAAAACGCGGCTTTTGCCGCCGTGGATAAAAAAGAAGTTGATAACCTTCTTGAATTTTTCAAAATCGGACATTTAAAAAAACGAAAGCCGCACATGGTATCCGGGGGCGAGCGTCAGCGTTGCGCAATCTGTCAGGCGCTGGCCAGGCATCCCCGCATTTTGCTTCTGGATGAACCTTTTTCGGCTCTTGACGCCATTACGCGCCGCGACCTGCGTGAAGAATTAAAAAATTTTAAAAGTAGCATGTCTTTTCCGGTCATCTACGTCACACATGATATAACCGAAGCCCTGTATCTTGCCGATGAAATTTCCCCTGTCGTTGACGGAAAAATAGACCATCAATGGCTGCAAAAGATGATTTCCCGCGAACCTTCCGCGGAATTAACCATGCGCGCGGCGCGAGAGCCGCGCCTGGCGCTGGCATATTAATAATACTTTTTACTTGGATTGAGAGCTTAATTATCTATGAATATCTGCACCTACTCTTACAAAGAATATCTTCACCTGGTTAAATCCTTTCACGGCTCGCTTGCGCCGGGTTTAATTATCGGCGGTTTCATTGTCGACTTGGCGATGAAATATTTACCGGAGGGAGAGTTTTTCGACGCCATATGCGAAACGCCGGTTTGTCTTCCCGATGCCGTGCAGATTCTTACTCCCTGCACGATCGGCAACGGCTGGCTTTCCGTCGTCAATTTCGGCAAGTTTGCAGTTACTTTGTATGAAAAATATAGCGGCAAGGGCGTGCGCGTTTACCTGGACACTAATAAGATTGAAGTCTGGCCGGAAATCCGCGACTGGTATCTGAAAAAGAAGAAAAAAAGCGAACAGGATACTGATTTGCTCTTGACGCAAATAAAAAAAGCCGGTCATGGCTTGCTGAGTGTCCAACACGTGCAGGTTGACCCGGATAAAATCCGGCGTAAAAAAATGGGGGCGGTGGCTATCTGCCCGGTTTGCAAAGAAGCGTATCCAACGCGTGACGGAGTAAAATGCTTAAGCTGTCAGGGACAAACGCCCTATACTGATATTAATGTTGTCGATCCTAAAAAGTAGTTTTCTATGCACACTCGAGGAAGTATTCTAATTCGACTTCACAAACTTCTTGAATCGCCCGCATCGGAGCGACGTATTGACGATATACGGCTAGGCTTGAGTTATCTGGGAGTTAAGCTTGATGACGGAGCAACGGGGATTGCCGCAGTGCTGCCGGATAATTCCAGCCGCGGCT
>JBBIHZ010000122.1:3005-6301 GCA_037446735.1 Deltaproteobacteria bacterium | reverse complement strand
GTGAAAAAAAATGATCGTTAGACGGACAGCTTTTATTTTGAGCGCGTTATTATTTTTGAATTCTGGGCATGCTTTTGCCCAGGGGCCGCTGACCTTGGCGGAGAGCGTCGATATCGCCTTGAAGAACAGCTTTGTTCTGAATATCGCCAAAGAGGGGACGAAAGGCGCCACCGCGCAGAAGCGGGAAGCCGTCACCGGCTTTCTGCCCAGGTTCAGCACCTCGTACAGCTACACCAGATTGAACGAGGAGCCACAGATTAAATTCCCCGGCTACTGGCCTATCCCTCCTTTTAATATACCCGCTGGCACCCAGGACAACTACCAGTGGGTGATCGAGGCCAAACAGCCGCTCTTTGCCGGCGGCGGGATACTGGCCAATTACCAGGCAAGTAAAATCGGCGAAAACGTCGCCTCTATTGAGGAAATCGCCAAATACCAGGATGTGGTACAGGATGTAAAGATTGCTTACTTTGACCTGCTGCGGGCGCAGAAAGTCCTATTGGCCGCGGAACAGGCCGTAAAGATGCTGGAGGCGCACCGCGACATGGCGGATAACTACTTCAAGGTCGGCTTTATTGCTAAGAATGATTTGCTGCAATCTGAAGTGGAACTGGCCAACGGCCGGCAAAGTCTTATCCGGGCGCAAAACGCCGCGGAGATGACCAAGGCCAGGTTTAATACCTTGCTGAAACGCAGAATCTTCGAACCGGTGGAGGTTGTCGATATCCTTAATTATCAGCCGCTGACCCTGTCTTTAGAGGAGTGCCTCAATATCGCCAAAGAGAACAGGCCCGAACTGAAGATAGCAACGCTTAAGGCCCAACAGGCCAATAAGGCCGTATGGGCGGCGCGCAGCGAGTTTTTCCCAACCTTGAGCGTGGTGGGCCATTACGCCAGATTCGGTGATGAGGCCTCTGTTTCCGGCAGCAAGTATCAGGACGCGGAAAGCTGGTATGTGATGGCGGTGGCGAGCTGGAACTTTTGGGAATGGGGCAGGACGAAGTTTCGCGTTGATGCCAGCCGGGCCAGGGAGAATCAGGCCATTGAGGCGGCCAAGGAGACGAATGATTTCATCACGCTGGAGATAAAGAACGCCTATCTGCATCTCAAGGAGGCGGAAAATCAGATTCTGGTCTCGGAGAAGGTTATTGAGCAGGCCGAGGAGAACTTTCGTATTTCCGAGGAGCGCTACAAAGAGAGAGTAGCCACTTCCACCGAAGTTCTCGACGCGCAGACGCTCTTAACCAGGGCCAAGTCCCAGTACGCCAACGCGCTGGGCGATTACAACATCAGTCTGGCCAAACTGCAAAGGGCCATGGGCGTTATCGGGCCGTAAATTTATATTTGTGTGGTGGAAATAGATTATTATGCCGAAAAGGAATTAAGTTAAAAGGCGTCATTCCGGACTTGATCCGGAATCCAGACTTTGTTTCCGTGCTGGATACGCAGGGTAAATATTCGGCGCCAAGCCCAGCGAATGTCGTGGGAACAAGTTCTGTTAATTTCTGGATTCCCACCTGCGCGGGAATGACAAGCAGTGGGAACAAGTTCTGTTAATTTCTGGATTCCCGCCTGCGCGGGAATGACAAGCAACGGTATAAATTGTTACCGATATAATATTAAAGTGCCGGCGGAGGCAGCATGTTAAAGAGAAGAATAATCATTATTGCTTTTATCGCTCTTTTTGTGAGCGTGGGATTGTTTGTCTATTGGGGACAGAAAAAAAACCGCGCGGAGGAACTTTTTTATTCCGGCACAATTGAGGCGACGCAGGCCAAATTGTCTTTCCAGGTGCCGGGACGTATTAACATCGTGAATTTCCGCGAGGGCGAAATCGTCAAAAAGGATGCGATCCTCGCCGAACTGGACAGGGCGGAACTGGAAGCGCGCTACGCGCAGGCCAGCGCATTGGTTAAATCCGCGGCAGATACGCTGATCAACGCGCGAAAAAATTATGAGCGTTTTGAAGAACTGTTTAAAAAAGGCGTTGTTTCCGAAAAGGAACGCGACAATTTGAAGCTTAATTATGAGATTGCGCAGGCAAAACTCGCCGAAGCGCAGTCTTTGCTGAAGCAGGCGGCTGTTTATCTGGACTATACGAGACTGAAATCTCCGATGGACGGCGTTATTACCAGCCGTAATATAGAGCCGGGCGAAACAGTGAGCGCCGGGCGCGAAGTTATAACCGTTTCCAATTTATCCACCGTGGAATTGAAAATATTTGTGGAAGAGACGCAAATCGGCACAGTTCACCCGAATCAGCAGGCCAAAGTTACCGTTGATACCTTTCCGGGCAAGTTTTATGAAGGCCGGGTTTCTTTCATTTCGCCGGACGGCGAATTCACGCCTAAAGTGATTCAGACAAAAAAGGAAAGAGTAAAGCTGGTGTATCTGGTCAAGGTGACAATAGAAAACCCCAATTTTGAACTCAAGACAGGAATGCCCGCCGACGCCCTGCTCAAGCCATAAAGGAGTTGGTGATGGCCGTAAAGCTTTCCGTTTCCCCGCCTATCGTTGCCGTCAATGATGTTTCCATGCGCTTTAATCAGGTTGAAGCGCTGAAAGGTGTTTCCTTTCAGGTGGCCGCGGGCAACATTTTCGGCCTGGTCGGTTCCGACGGCGCGGGCAAATCCACGCTTTTGCGCCTTGTCGCCACAATGATTAAACCATCGCAGGGAGAGATTTATGTGGATGGCTTCAACGCGGTCACCGAAAGGCGGAAAGTCAAAAATGTTATCGGCTACATGCCGCAGCGCTTCGGCCTTTATCAGGATTTGACCGTTGAAGAAAACATGGAATTTTTCATGGATATCTTCAACATCCCCCGCGCGCAAAGAAAAAAAAGAAAAGAAAAATACCTGGGATTTTCCAATCTGCTGCCTTTCGCGGACAGATTCGCGGGAAATCTCTCCGGCGGCATGAAACAGAAACTGGGGTTGGCCTGCGTGCTGGTGCACGAACCGAAAGTGCTGATTCTTGATGAGCCCACCAACGGCGTGGATCCGGTATCCCGGCGCGAATTCTGGGAAATACTCGAAAGCATGAAAAAAGAAGGAATGACCGTGCTGGTTTCCACCGCCTATCTGGATGAAGGGGAAATCTGCGACGATCTCGCCTTGATGCATCAATCAATTATTCTGGAGACGGCAAAGCCGCAGGCCATGCGCGGCAAGTTTACGACACTGGAAGAGGCCATTATCGAAAAAATAAAAGAGGTGGATAAGGAGATCGCTCATGACACTTTCCGGCTCTGAATCCATTTCCGTCACCAATCTGGAAAAAAAATTCGGCGATTT
>JBBIHZ010000122.1:0-2995 GCA_037446735.1 Deltaproteobacteria bacterium | reverse complement strand
ATCGCGGTGAATAAAATCAGCTTTTCCGTCAAAAAAGGCGAGATCTTCGGATTCCTAGGCTCCAACGGTTCGGGCAAATCCACCACCATTCGCATGCTGTGCGGCATCATCACGCCGACCTCCGGCGGCGGCACGGTGGCCGGCCATGATATTGTCAGCGAGCCGGAAGAGGTGAAGCAATCCATCGGTTACATGTCGCAGAAATTTTCTCTCTACGAAGATCTGACGCCCTTTGAAAACCTGCGTTTTTATCTGGGCGTTTATACTGTTGATCAGAACCTGTGGCATGAACGCGTCGATTGGGTGCTGAAGATGACGCGGCTGGAGAATGCGCGAAATCGCCTGACCAAAGAACTGCCGCCAGGCTGGCGGCAGAGGCTGGCTCTGGGTTGTTCGCTTTTGCATAAGCCCGACGTTTTATTTTTGGATGAGCCGACTTCCGGCGTCGATCCGGTCACCCGCCGCCATTTCTGGGATTTCATCGGACAGATCGCCAATGAGGGCATCACTGTTTTTGTCACCACGCATTACATGGATGAGGCGCAGTTTTGCCGGCGTATCGTCATGATTGACGCCGGTGTTATTGTCGCCTCCGGCACGCCGCAGGAAATCATTGCCGCCGCCTGCCCACGTAGTCGTAAAGCTGACTTGAATGACGCATTTATCGCACTGATGTCGCGGAGGGATAAATGAATCCCACACGGCTTATGGCGATCATCCGCAAAGAAGTTTATCATCTCATCAGAGACTACCGCAGTCTCTATCTTGCTTTTGCCATTCCGCTGCTTTTGATTATGCTTTTTGGCTACGCGTTGAGCCTTGATGTGGACAGGGTCGAGACGGTAGTGGTGGATTATGATAAATCCGAACTGAGCCGCGATTTCATCCGCAAGCTGGATGCCTCTTCCTATTTTGATATTTCCGCTCATCTTCCCCGCGTCAAAGACGCGGTAGGGTATCTGGATCGCGACGCCGCCAAGGTGGCGATAGTCATCGCGCCTAATTTTATGAAAAATCTGCAGGCAGAGCGCGAGGCGCAGCTGCAGATATTGATTGAAGGCAGCGACCCGAACTTTGCCGGCATCATCCGCGGTTATCTGACGGCGTTTACCGAACAATATAACCAGAAACTGCTTTTGGATTTTCTCAACCGCCGGGGGATGGAAGCAATCCAGCCGCCGGTGGACGGGCGCATCCGCATCTGGTTCAACGAAGATCTGGAAAGCCGCAATTTCATCATCCCCGGCATCATCGCCATTATTATCATGATTGTCGGCGCGCTTTTGACATCGCTGATCATCGCGCGCGAATACGAAAACGGCACGATGGAAACGCTCAAATCACTGCCGGTAAAGGCGGGCGAGCTTCTTTTGGGGAAAGCGACTCCCTATTTTTTTATCGGCTTTACGGATGTTCTGGTGGCGATGCTTCTGGGGCAGCTTCTTTTCGGCGTGGTGATGAAAGGAAGCTTTTTTTTGATGATGGTTGCCACCGCTCTTTATCTGTGCGTGGCGCTGACGCTGGGTTTGCTTATTTCCACCGTGACAAAATCGCAGCTCGTGGCTAATCAGGTGGCGATTCTCATCACTTATCTGCCTTCGGTTTTGCTGTCCAACTTTGTTTTCCCGATTGTCAACATGCCGAAGGTTCTGCAGTTTATTACCTATATTGTTCCCGCCCGATACTACATTGATATTCTGGGCGACGTTTATCTGCGAGATGCCGGATTGGCGTATTTATGGCCGAGCATGGCGATTCTGGGTTTTATCGCGCTCGCGCTGGCCTGCGTGAACTACGCGCTTTTGAAAAAGGAAGGCCTATGAGCTGGCTGAGAATAAAAGAACTGGTGCGCAAGGAATTTATTCAGCTGATGCGCGACAAGCGCAACCGGATAGTTCTTTTTGTTTCTCCGCTGATCCAGATACTGGTTTTCGGCTACGTCGTCAATTACGATGTCCGCACTATCAATGTCGCGCTGCTCGACTATTCACGCACCTATGAGAGTCGCAGTTTTGCCGAAGCTTTCACGGGAAGCAAAATATTTCATATCAGGCATTATTTGCAAGAAGACAGGCAGTTGGAAGAACTTCTCCTGCGCGGCAGAGTCGACATGGCGATAAAAATCGGTCCTGATTTCGCCGGCATTATCCGCAAGGGACAGACCGCGCCGGTGCAGATTATTGCCGACGGCTCCATGAGCAACATGGCGTCACTGCGCGTCGCCTACACGATGAGCGTAATCGATAAATTCAACCGGGACACTATCCGGGAGCTTTATCCGATGCAGATGAATTACGGCCGCGTGGACGCCCGCGTGCGCACCTGGTACAACCCGAATCTGGACAGCCAGTATTTCTTCGTTCCGGGGATCGTGGCGTTCCTCATCATGCTTCTTTCGCTGCTTTTGACATCCATCGCGATAATTCGCGAAAAAGAAGCGGGCACGATGGAACAGCTGATTGTGACGCCGATAAAATCATCAGAGCTGATTGTAGGCAAAACGATTCCTTATATAATTATCTCGCTGGGACAAATGGCCACGGTAATTATCGTTGCCATTTTGTGGTTTAATATTCCGCTTCAGGGAAGCATACTTTTGCTGTTTTTCGCCTCCTGCCTTTTCCTGCTGAGCACGCTGGGAGTGGGGCTTTTTATTTCTACTATTTCCAAAACCCAGCAGCAGGCGATGATGTCCACATTCTTCATCATCATGCCGTTTTTCATGCTCAGCGGCTTTGTCTTTCCCATCGCCAATATGCCGGAGGTTGTGCAATGGCTGACGTTGGTCAATCCTCTGCGTTACTTTCTGGTGATTGTCCGCGGGATTTTTCTCAAGGGCGTTGCCTTCGACGTGCTCTGGCCGCAGTTTGCGGGGCTGGCTGTGCTGGGCGCGCTGGTCTTTTCCGGCGCGATCGCGCGCTTTAAGAAGCGGCTGGATTAAGAAGCGACTGTATTAAAAGTCAAGCACGGACCTCCATAATTTTGGGTTGATAAG
>JBBIHZ010000121.1:0-6374 GCA_037446735.1 Deltaproteobacteria bacterium | reverse complement strand
AATGAATTTTACCGCCTCCCGGTAATCTGATCCCGCTAAAAGTCCATAAATAGCGCCGCCTTCGCAGTGAAAAGTTTTTGTCCGGATGCTGGCGAGCGCCTGGTAACGCAGCTCGTTATCGGGAATTACGGCGGCAAATTTTTTCCATCCGTCGAGATAACGATGCACCACCGGGCGGATCTGCAGGATCATTCGCGTGGTCAAGGTCAGCAAATTTGCGGGAACGGACAAAACGTCAACCTCCGGAAAAAGGTTGTCAAGAAATAGCACAAGATTGCCCAGATGACAAGAAAGGCAAGCCATACGTTATTGACGGGAGAAAATATTTCATGTAGGCCGAGTTTATGAGTGAGCATAAACCGGATGCCGATATTATTGTCGTGGGAGGCGGCGCCGCCGGTTTGATGGCGGCGGGACGCGCGGCCCAGAAGGGCGCGCGCGTGTTGCTGCTGGAAAAGACCGACTCTTTGGGGAAAAAAATTATGGTCAGCGGCAAGACGCGCTGTAATCTCACCAATAGCGCCGATTTAAAAAATTTTATCGACATGTACGGACCCAATGGCCGCTTCCTGCATGGCGCGTTCCACAGGTTTTTCCGACCTGAGCTATTGGCTTTTTTGGCTGGTTATGGACTGCAGACAAAAACAGAACGAGGCGGGAGAATTTTTCCCGCAACCGATGACGCTCGCGATGTTGTGCGTGTTTTTCAAAAATATCTCGCCGCCAACAAAGTCCAGATATTTTATCATGCCGCGGTAACAGCAATTGATTACACCAAAAATAAATTTACGCTAAAAACTGCAAAACGTGAATTCTCCTCGCGCGGGTTGATTCTGGCCACCGGCGGCTCTTCCTGGCCAGCCACCGGTTCCACAGGCGACGGATACAAGCTCGCTCGGCAATTGGGCCATGCTGCTACGATATTACGCCCGGCGCTTGTGCCGCTTGTCGTGCGCGAGCAGGACTTTGCCAAGTCCATGCAGGGGGTAAGCCTGCGCAATGTGCGCGCGGCGGCATTCCGCGGCCGAGCAGACGATGTTGATGAGAAGATGATGCCGCGGGTAAATTATGGACGCGGCGAGACAAAGCAAGCCAGGGGAGCGCTGATTGAAAGCCGTTTCGGCGAGATGGTTTTTACGCATTTTGGCCTGGGCGGACCAATTATTCTGCTGATGAGTCTGGCGGTGGCCGAGGCGTTGGCAGAAGGACCGGTGTCAGTGCTGATTGATTTGAAACCGGCGGTGCCTGCCGATGCGCTGACCAAACGCCTGCAACAAGATCTCAACACGCGCGGCAAGAAAAAAATCACCGGCGTCATGAGAGAGTATCTGCCGGCCAAAATGATCGAACCGGTAATCTCGCGGGCGGGAATCGATAAAGAAACGCCGGCGCATCAGATTTCCGCCCGGCAACGTGAAAAGATTGTCGCCACTCTCAAAGGGCTGCGTTTTAATATTCAGGGATCATTGCCGCTGGAAAACGCGATTATCACGGCGGGAGGCGTGGCGCTTGATGAAATCGACCCGCGCACGATGGCATCAAAAAAAATTCCCGGCTTTTATTTTTGCGGCGAGGTTATGGATATTGACGCGGACACGGGCGGCTATAATCTGCAGGCGGCTTTTTCCACCGGCTATGTGGCGGGCGAGAGCGCCGCAAAACATATTCTTTCCATGACGTGATAGTCAATTATTTTAAAGCGTCTTTGTTTTTTTCGGTAAGAGAAAACCATGCCATAAAGTCAAAAGGCAATCTGTCAATCGGCTTAACTCCCCGCTCATATAATCTATTGCGGTAAGGCAGTTGCTTCGCCTCTATGATCCGCACTTTTTCTATGGCGACAAGACTGATGCTTTTATCAAACGGCGAGAAAATTTCCTGTAGCTCCGGATAAATCATTTCAGCATTGGCCAAATCCTTTATAAACGCGTAAAGATCGCCTTTTTTTGGTTTGCCCTCTTTTGTATTCCAGGCAGATGATCCGGCGGCGGCCAGCGCCAGGCGCAAAGATAATTCGTTGTCGCGGGAAGCGGCGGCATTGTCCAGCGTGCCCCAGAAAAATTTTTGCACGCCGGGTTTGTTTTCCGGCGCGGCATATATGCTTTGGGCCAGATCGCGCAGCAGCGGAACTTGGTTTTTTAGCGGCAGGCTGCAGGCGGCGCGATGGTGGACGACATGCGGCTCGTTTTTGTGTATCGACCAGCTGATGGAGCAGTTACCGCGACGGATATTATAAATAGCGGCATGCTCATCTGCGCTTACGAGAACGTTTGTCTCGTTGCCTTTGGAAACGTCAGCGGCGGATTCCCGCGCCAAGATTGATGGCGCGGCAAGCAGGCATAAAAAAATCAACAACCAAAAGATAATTTCCGCGACATTCTTAATAGAGATTTTTTTACTCATTTTTTTCCACCTGAGGATGGGCGCCAGCATCAGGCGTGTTTTTCCGCTCGTAGCGTTTCTTTAACCAGCATACTGGCGATAAAAGCGCCCAGCAGAAAAAGGACGCCGATTTTAAACGCGGATGAATAAGCCGCCGCGCTGTAACGATCGCCCGCCGCGCCGAAATGATCCAGATAAAGCCCCATGAGGGGCTGTCCCAGCGCCGCTCCGGCAAAGGGAAAAAGATTGATGAGGCCTGTCGCCGTGCCCGCGATTTCCAGCGGAAAATATTCCTTGATGGAACTGTAACCAACCACCACCGCGCCGGAGATGCAGAAACTGTAGGAGAAGCACCAGAAATACAGCAGAGGCTTGCTGAAATCGGCGGTAAAAAAGGCCAGCAGCGCGAAAAGGCACAGCGCGATAAACTGGTTGATCGCGAGCAATGTTTTACGCGAGCGAAAAACGTTGTCGACAAGCCAGCTCATGGTGGGAGAACCGAACATCAGGCCCAGTGCCATCATCGATAAAATTCCGCCGGCCTGGGTTTTGGACATTCCGTAGACATGCATCAAAAAAGGTCCTCCCCAGAGACCGGTAAAACTCAAGGAAACAACCGCGCCCAGGAAAAAAACCATCGCCCACGGCCAAAACCGAGGTTCTTTGATTACCAGAAACATGCCGCGCCACATGGAAATTTTTTTTGCGGAAGTATTCGCGATCGGCTGATTGTTTAAAATATTAAAGCCCATTTCCTGCGGAGTGTCGCGCACCATGAGCCAGATGGCAAGGGCAATGATCAAGGTGAGCACGCCGGTGACCACCATAGAGCCGCGCCAGCCGATAGAGGCGCTTAAGTAAGCCAAAGGTGTGGCCGCGGTATAACCGCCAAAGCCGCCCAACGCCATCAAAAAGCCGGTCATGCGCACGTACTTTTCCGGCTCGAACCAGTTGGTGAGAATTTTCATCGTCGGGACAAAAACCATGGCCACGCCCAGGCCGACGACAATGCGCGCGATGATGGCGGCGCTCACACTTTGCGCCATGGCGAGGGCGAAAGCGCCGCAGGCGGCAAAGATAAAAAAGAAAGTGATGGAGCGGCGCGGACCCCAGGAATCGGCCAGAAGCCCCGCGGGAATTTGCATCAGCGCGTAGGGATAAAAATAGGCGGAAGCAAGAATTCCCATAAGCGCGCCGCTGGTCTGCAGATCACGCATCATATCCACAGCAACAACAGCCGGAGCAAGGCGATGAAAAAAAACCAGCACGTAGGCAGTGCCTAAAATAGCGAAGATGAAATACCGATATCTGAAGCCCATTGTTATTCTTTACGCGAAAAAAAACGTTGGAGTACTTTTGTTCCGCAAAATGATTACGCAGGCTCTTAACATAATGTCAGCATAATTTCATGAATAAATAAAGCTGTGCGTGCTTTTTTCTCAAGCGAAAATAAAAATCATCAAGATGCCGCTTGTAAATTTTTCAGCCCTGTGGTAGTGACTTGCAGTCAAACGATAATGCAGCGTTTATCTAAGCATTGAAAATAATTAAAAAATTACAGAAGATAAATTTGGGGAAAAATTATTAGCTTGGCAGGAGGAAGTAACTTGAACATCATCAAGAATGCTCTGGCACAGGGCAGAAAGACACTGACGGAAGCGGAGGCAAAAGAAATTTTGAAACATTACGGCGTTCCGGTGGTGGAAGAAAAAATTGCCGCCACACCCGTTGATGCCGGCCAGATTGCGGAAAAATTCGGTTTTCCGGTGGTGCTCAAAGGTTTGGGCGCGCGGCTTACGCACAAAACGGAAAAAGGTCTGGTTAAACTTGATTTAAGAAATAAAGAAGCGGTCACAGAAGCGGCGATGTTTATTCAGGAGGCGGCAGGAGATGATCTGGAAGGTTTCCTGGTGCAGCCGATGCTCGCGGGAAAAAGAGAGTTCGTCGCGGGTCTTTTTCATGACGCGCAGTTCGGTCCCACCGTCATGTTTGGCGTGGGCGGAATATTTACCGAGGCCATCGAAGATGTCGTTTTCGCGCTGGCGCCGCTGGATAAAAAAGACGCGCGCAAAATGATCGAGCAGATAAAAGCGCAAAAGCTTCTGGGTGAGTTTCGGGGAGAAAAAGTACCGGATATGGAAGCGCTGGTAAAAGCTCTCATGGCCGTCTCGAAGATAGGAATGGAAATACCGCAGATCAGAGAAGTTGATATCAATCCACTGCTGGTGACGAAAGAAGGCAAAGTCACGGCGGTGGACGCGCTGATTGTGTTGGGCGATATTCCTCCGCAGAAAAAATTCCCCGTGCCCATCGCCCCCAAGGCGATGGGAAAACTATTTTATCCCAAATCCATTGCTTTTGTCGGCGCGTCCGCCGGTATCAGCAAATGGGGGCAGCTGATGTTTTCCAATGTCCTTGCGGGCAATTATCAGGGAAAGATTTTCCTGGTGAATCCCAAAGGCGGAGAAATTATCGGCCGGCATGTTTATAAATCGGTGACGGAAATTGAAGAGCCGGTTGACCTGGCGGTTGTCACTGTGCCCGCGGAAAAAGTTCTGGCGCTGATTCCGGAATTCAAGGCAAAAAAAATAAAAAACGTTCTGCTCATTTCCTCCGGTTTCGCCGAAGTCGGCCCGGAAGGAAAGCGCATGGAAGAAGAATTGGTCCGGCAGGCCAGAGAGGCGGAGGTTATTATTTTGGGACCCAACACCATGGGGATATCCAATCCCCATATCTCGCTTTACTGCACGGGAACGCATGTGCGACCCGAGCCCGGCGGTACCATGCTGGTGACGCAGTCCGGAAATTTGGGAACACAACTTCTGGCTTTTGCCGAAAAAGAAGGAATTGGCATCCGCGCTTTTGCCGGTTCGGGCAATGAAGCGATGATTACCATAGAAGACGCGATGGAAGGATTTGAAGTTGACGACCTGACGAAAACGGTTGTTTTATACATCGAAAGCATCAAGAACGGCCGGCGTTTTTATGAAGCGGCAAAACGCGTGGGAAAAAAGAAACCGGTCATTGCCCTGAAAGGCGGGCGCACCGCCGCCGGGGCTGAAGCCGCCGCCAGTCACACCGGCGCGATGGCTTCCAACGTGAAAGTGTTTAAAGCCGTCTGCAAACAGGCGGGAATTATTCTGGTGGACCAGCCCATGGATCTGCTGGATCTTTCCGCGGCCTTTTCCTCATTGCCTTTGCCCAAGGGCAAAAAAGTGGGTATCATGACACTCGGCGGCGGCTGGGGCGTCGTGGCCTCGGATTTGTGCATGGAAAACGGTCTTGAAGTTCCGCATTTATCGGGAGAGGTTATTACCCGGCTCAACAAACTTTTGCCGGAATTCTGGAATCACGCCAATCCGGTCGATCTGGTCGGCGAGATGAACACGGATATTCACATGACTATTCTCGAAGAGCTTCTGCAGTGGGATGGGTGCGACGCTGTCATTCATATGGGAATTATCGGCCGCCGCATCATGATTCAGTCTGTCTTGGAATCAACAGTGAAGCTGGAACCCCACTTGTATCAAGAAAACTTTGTCGAGGGCTCCATCATGTTTCTGGACGAATTCGAAAAGCGGTTCGTCGAGCGCACTGTGCACCTGATGGAAAAATATGAAAAACCGGTGGCGGGCGTGTATCTGCTCAACGACAACAAAACACACACCATCACGGAAGTGCCGGGCTGCAAATACAAAGGCGTCAACTTCATCACGCCGGAACGCACGGTCAAAGCGCTGGCGCAGATGTATCAATACACGCAATGGCTTAAAGGCTAAAAGTCCAAGATCTTCACAGTCAGAATTTCAGCGGACAAAAACCGGATTGGAAAAAATCCACGGACGCAGTTTACCGTAAGTTTTCAGATAAACTTCTGCGCGGTAAACGCCGGGCGCGTCGATAGTCCTGGCAAGCGCTCCCGTCATTTCCTCCTCCCACAGCGCGCCGTTACAAATAATACGCACCAGCGCTTTGGCGGGAAGCTCCACTTT
>JBBIHZ010000120.1:2966-6460 GCA_037446735.1 Deltaproteobacteria bacterium | reverse complement strand
TGCCACGACAATAAAAAGCACAACCACGCCCATGCCCAGAACGGTTAAAGGCCCCAAAAGCGAAGTCAGCGCCAGGGTGTCCGCCTGTGCTTCCGCTTCGTATGCGGTAGCCACGCGATTGAGCATCTTTTCCAGCGAACCGCTCTGCTCGCCGACCGCGATCATTTCCGTGACCATGGGCGGAAAGATGCCGCTTTGCGTGAGCGGCCCGGCCAGGCTTTGCCCCTCTTCCACTTCTTTGGCCGCTTTCGTGATTGTTTCACCGATAAAAACATTATTTACCACATTGCGCACGATATCCATCGCGGCCAGAAGCGGCACGCCGCTTTGCAGAAGGGTCGCGAGCGTCCGGGAAAAACGGGCAATGGCGATTTTCAGGTTAACCGCGCCGAACACTGGCGCCTTGAGGCAGACCGCGTCCCACCAGCGCCTGCCGCCTTCCGTATTTGTCGTCAGGTATTTAAAAACGATGATCGCCGCGGCAAGCAGAAACAGAACCAGCCACCAGAACACTTTCAGAAAATCGCTCACCGCGATAAGGATAATAGTGATGAACGGCAGCGTTTGGCGCATGTCGGAAAAAATTTCGGTAATTTGCGGCACCACGTAGGTCATCATGAAAAAGATCACGAGCGTTCCCACCAGAAACATCACCGCCGGATAAATCAAAAGCGAGCGGATGTTGCTCAAGAGCGCCTGCTGGTTTTCGCTGAAATCGGCCAGTCGCTCCAGAACAAGATTGATCGTCCCGGAGGCCTCACCGGCCTTGATCATGTTGACATAGAGGGGCTCGAAAACACGCGGAAAATTTTCCATGCTGGCGGTAAGACTTTTCCCTTCCGTGAGGTCGGCGCGTATCTGCGCAAGTATCTTTTTCAGAAACGGATTTTTTGTCTGTCCCAGCAAAACTGTAAATGAAGGAACAAGAGGGATGCCCGCTCCCAGCAGCGTGGAGAGCTGCCGGGTAAAAACCGCTATCTCTTTGGCGGAAACTTTCTGGCGCAGACTAATTTCCAGAATGCCCGCCAGGGCAGACTCCTTCTTGGGCACGGCCGGCTTTATTTCAACAGGATAAACGCCCTGATCGCGCAATTGCTGACGCGCCGCGGATATTCCCACGGCGTCGACAATGCCTTTTTTTTCACGGCCTTTTTCATCAAGGGCGATATATTCGAAAACGCTCATTTATGCCTGCTCCATTCGATGAATCAACCAGACGCAAACAACGCCTGTCGCTTAACACAAATTGCTTTTACCTTCAAATGCTTATCCGGCCGCGGAAAAGCACAAAAAGCACGGCAAGGCAAAAAGGGACTAAACCTATTTGGCGGCGATAAATGCCCGCGCTGAACAAAAAATTGTGCGGTTTATTTTATCTAGGGAATACGCAGATCGATGCCTCTTTCGTTCACTAACAACTGCTTGAGCTTGGGGATATCCGACTGGCCGAAACGATAGTGATAGGGATACAAAATTTTCGGCCGGAAGGCGCGCGCCGCGTCGGCAACCATCTCCGGCGTCATGGTATAGGGCAGGTTCATCGGCAGAAAAGCCACATCTATATCAGAAAGCTTTTTCATCTCCGGCGTGTTTTCCGTATCGCCCGCGACATAAACCCGCTTATCGGCAAAAGTGATAACGTAGCCATTACCGACGCCCCGGGGATGAAAGGGCAGGCCCGGTTCACGCATGTGCGCAAGATTGTAAGCGGGCACGGCTTCAATTTTCAGGCCTTCCACGTTTTCCGTATCGCCGTTCTTCATGATGATGACGCCCGGCAGTTTTTTGGCGACCTCCTGAGTGCCGACAATCTTTGTCCGCGGCGTTTTTATGTTATCCGCCGCTTTCAAATCCAGATGATCCATGTGATCGTGCGTGATTAAAATTAAATCCGCTTTGGGCATTTTCGCGTAATCGGCGATCTGGGAAAAAGGATCGATATAAATGACTTTTCCGCCGTGAGACATCCTCAACGAAGCATGGCCTAAAATATTTATCGATAGATCGCCCTGCGCTGTTTTTATTTTATCCGTAAAGATTTTTTCTTCGGCTTTCAGCGGTAAAACCATGCACAGAAAAATCAGGGTGATGACCGCTAATTTTCTCATGTTCCCCCCTTAAGTTTAGCCGGATTTCCTGGCGCGTTCCAGCCATTGCATGTAGCGGGTGGAAATATCATCCGCCGGCTCGACGCAGAGGCTTTTTAAATACGCTTTTATAAAACCTTTAAGAAAAGCCGCCGCCGGCAAGCGGTCGATTTTGTCTTCTTCGATACAGCTAAGATAATCCAGGCGCACCCTCGTTTCCTGCGCGATTTTTTCCAGTGGCATGCCCAGTTCGCTTCTGATACTTTTCAGCGCGGCACCATTGATATCCGAGGCGGATAAGATTTCAATTATCTTTTTATTTTTTTCCACGCTTTCGCGCAAAATGCTTTTGGTTGTTTTTTTAGGCAAAACCGTTGTTCCTGTCTGCCTTTTGACATCGTAAATGCAGGCGGGCCTTCTGTGGGGTCCTTTACCTTCCACGACGGGTATGATTCCCGCCTGTGCCAGTTCCGTGTCGTACTTTTTTCTTTCCTGCGCGTTGATCAGCGTCAGGTAAGCCCGCTCGAGCAGTTCCAGAATTTTTCTTCTTTCTTCATAGGAAAAAAGCGAATAGCTAACCATTGAATCCGCTTCATAAATTTGCAAAGCGGCGTTATAGGCGTGACGTATTTCAAAAAAGGCCGCGTCCGGACCGATATCCAGCATTTCGTAATAATTGAGTTTGGCAAAATCCTTCTTCATAAAGGGTTGCCTCCTTTATGTTGCCGCCTGTTACGAATAACGAAGCAGTAATTGCTGACTGCCGGACTGCGCGATATTTTTGCTCAGTTCGCGTAAATCATAGGCGGTGCGGGTGTAGGGATAACGCTCCAGAAACGACACGCGCTGGCAAATCGCATCGTGCACACGGTCGTCAAAAGCGACATTGCCGGCAAATTCAATATGAAAGCCAAGGTGCTTTTCAATAATCTTGCATATCTGAGCGCCCAGCGCGATATTGTCGTGCCGGCGCAACTGGTTAAGCACGAGCTTGAATTTAAAGGAATTGAAATCAGATTCCAACAACTCGCCTTTATCCGGATGCGTTGTTTTGATTGTCTGGATAATGCAATCCGGTTTATTGAAAGAGCCTTCCCCGAATTTCCTGGTCACCTCCTGTTCAAGAGCCTTGAATTCCGTGGCCGTAAAATACTGGCGAATGCGGCGGAAATAAATGGAGCGAACCAGGCGGTAGACATTTTCGATAGATGTCGGTTCAGGCGTCGTGACAAAAATGCTGTTTTGCGAAATCAGAAAAAAATCAAGCGTGTTAAAGGAAGTGCCGGCGCCCAGATCCAGCATAATCCAGTCGTAATCAAGACGGGCGATCGCCCGCAGCGTTTTAGACTTCTGTTCATAGGGCAGATTGGCAATATCCAGGGTGTCGTGCGCGCCGCTGATTATATA
>JBBIHZ010000120.1:0-2956 GCA_037446735.1 Deltaproteobacteria bacterium | reverse complement strand
ACGGCCTGGTTAAGCCGTCCGCTTTTCATCCCCACCACATCTTCAAGCCGGGGAATTTTTCTTCTGATGAAATCGGAAAAGCTTTTTTCCGGATAGGGCACATCCAACAGAGTGTGCAGGTTCGCGGAACCCAAATCAAGGTCAACCAGCAGCGTCTTCTTTCCCATGGCTGCCAGCAGGCGCCCCAGGGAACTGGTGAGGAAACTTTTTCCCGACCCTCCTTTGCCTCCTCCTATTGGCCAGATCTGCGCCATATGCCATCCGCGTTTTTTATTTTGCTATGCCATACACGATAAATTATTAATATTCAAGCATTATATGCTTTTTTTGCGCCGATAATTTCTTGACTTCTGCCGTTTTTACCCATAAAAATCTAAATCATTTTTTGATGGTTTGATAATTAATGGACGCGGGTGAACCAAAAATAAAAGTTGCGCTTCTGCAAGACACGCAAAAGTCGCAAATAAATCTTCACGGCGATTATTTTCTTGCCGGAGAAGCCGCGCTGACGGGAAAAATAAGCGCGGCAATATCCGCAAGCAACATCTGCCTCAAAGATGAAAAAGGGCGCGCGCTTGGCGCAAAAAAAGAAATCATTCTTACCGCGGCAAATCAGGCGTCTTTCACCATTCCCCAGGTAAAAATCGGCATCGGTTTTCACTGGCAGCAAAATCAGGAGCAGACTTTTTACGGCGATATCCTTTTATTGTCCGCGGGAGTGGAATCTTTTCATCTGATCAATATCGTCGCATTGGAGGAATATCTCGCTTCCGTCATTTCTTCGGAAATGTCCGCCCAGGCGCATCCGGAATTTCTCAAGGCGCAGGCCGTGGCCGCCCGTAGCTGGCTTATGGCCATGCTGGAAAAAAAGAAAACACCCCGCAAGACACGCCGAACAAAAAATAAGAACGAAACCATCGTCTGGCAGGACGTTAACGACCACGAATTATTTGATGTGTGCGCGGACGATCACTGCCAGCGTTATCAGGGAATCACGAAAATAATTTCCGCGAGCGTGAATAAAGCAATCGAAGAGACCCATGGCCTATTTTTGACAAGCGACGGCAAAGTATGCGACGCGCGCTATTATAAATGCTGCGGCGGGCAGACGGAAATTTTTTCCACCGCCTGGGAAGATATTTCGCTTCCTTATCTGCAAAGCGTCACCTGCAATAGCGTGGCACGCCGGCCGCTTTCTTCGGAAGACGACGCCCAAGAATGGCTCGCTGCAAAACCCCCCGCTTATTGCCACACACAAGATGTTGAAATATTAAAGAAAATACTGCCGGCCTTTGACCGGCAAACGGCTGATTTTTACCGCTGGCAGGTCATTTACAAGCGCGAAGAGTTAGAAAAGATAATCAGGGAAAAATCCGGCATCGATTTTGGCCAGTTGCAGAATATAGAACCTCTCGCGCGCGGCAAATCCGGAAGGATTTATAAATTGAAGATCGTCGGAGCGAAGAACACCATCATCGTCGGCAAGGAACTGGAAATCCGTCGCTGGCTGTCACCCACTCATCTGCTCAGCAGCGCTTTTTCCGTTTCCATTGAAAAAAATAACGACAACGTAATCTCCAGATTTATTTTTCACGGCGGCGGCTGGGGACACGGCGTGGGATTATGCCAGATCGGCGCGGCGGTAATGGCGGAACAAGGACACAGCGCGGCGGATATTCTGGCGCATTATTTCCCCGGCGCGACACTGCAGAAACTATATTAAAGGAATCATATGGCTTTATTCTCCAATAAAATAACTGCTCCGGAAAAGGCTCGTCCCTGGCTGTGGGTTCCTTCGCTTTATCTGGCCGAAGGCATTCCCTACATGATCGCCATGACGGTGAGCGTCGTGCTTTACAAAAACCTGGGACTTTCCAATACCGAAATCGCACTTTACACCAGTTGGCTTTATCTGCCCTGGGTAATCAAGCCTTTGTGGAGTCCTTTTATCGATTTATTCCGCACCAAACGTTTCTGGATTCTACTCATGCAACTGACCGTCGGCGGCTCTTTCGCCTGCGTGGCGCTCACCTTGCCCGCAAACGACTTTGTCCGCTACACACTGGCGATGTTCTGGATCATGGCTTTTTCTTCCGCCACGCACGATATCGCCGCGGACGGTTATTACATGCTGGCGTTGGACACGCCGCAGCAGGCGGCTTTTATCGGGGTGCGGACAATTTTTTACCGCATTGCCACCATTGCCTCCAAGGGCGGGCTGGTAATCGGCGCGGGAGTCTTGCAGGAAAAAGGATACCCCGTCGCTTCCGCATGGTCGATAACTTTTATGATCGCGGCGGCTTTTTTTCTGGCGCTGTTCATTTATCATTTTTTTGTTCTACCCCATCCTGCGGCGGATAAGGGCGCGCCTTTCGATAAGCAAAAAAGTTTTTTGCGGGAATATTTCCGTATCATAACTTTGTTTTTCCGGCGCAAAGATATTTTAATCGTTCTGAGCTTCTTTTTGTTTTACCGCTTTGCGGAAGCGCAGCTCGTCAAAATGGTCGCGCCTTTTCTTCTCGATATCCGTGAAAAAGGCGGCCTGGGTTTATCCACCGCGGATGTCGGCCTCATTTACGGCACGGTTGGCGTGGTGGCGCTGATGCTGGGCGGACTTCTGGGTGGTTATGTTATTTATAAAAAAGGCTTGAAGTTTTGGCTCTGGCCGATGGTGCTAGCCATGCACCTGCCGGATTTAATATTTATTTATCTTTCGCACGCCTTACCGCAAAGCCTGTGGCTCATCGGCTCTGCAATAGCCTCCGAACAATTTGGCTATGGTTTTGGTTTTACGGCCTATACCATGTATATGATCATGGTGGCTCAGGGTGAATACAAAACTGTTTTTTACGCCGTAGCCACAGGCATTATGGCACTGGGCATGATGCTGCCGGCGATGTCGAGCGGCTGGATTCAGGAAATGCTGGGCTATAAAAACTTCTTCATCTGGATTATG
>JBBIHZ010000119.1:0-6484 GCA_037446735.1 Deltaproteobacteria bacterium | reverse complement strand
TCGGTGGAAGAGTTACAGACGGATTTGGATAAATGGCTTCACTATTACAATTACGAGAGGCCGCACCGTGGTTATCGCAATATGGGCAAGAAGCCTATAGAAACAATTGAGGCCGGTAAATTGATTAAAAAACAACTAGCAAAAGCTGCCTAAAAAAGCGCTGCCGATCAAAGACTGACTGTCCGGCAAGTGGTTGACTTTTACACGTAAGCAACTAAAGCAATATATTGTGCTTCTGAAGGATTACTCACAACCGTGTAACCATTGGAGGCAAGTTTTTGTTCAAATTTCTTTTTATAATGAGCAAACTCCAGCGAGCTATTAACTGCTGCTTCAGCAGCAACTACAGCTATTGTTCCCGTGTTTTTATAATCAGGGATATAAAAGGCAGTGGTTTTTGTATGAACTGTAGCACATCCCGAAAGGAATATTAGCAGTATAAATAGAATTAGCCAAATATTTATATTTCTCATTTTAACCTCCTTCACTTTTTAATCAACGTGTAGAAATTACAATAAATATTTTTTATGTTAGATTATAAATTTAGTTAAAATTCGTAGAGTTTTTTCCCCGGAACAACCGTGAAATTATTCTTGGTCAAAATATCGATGGCTTTTTCCGGATTATCGAAGCGGAAAATGATGACGGCGTTTTCACCGCTTTTTTCCACAAAGGCATAGAGATATTCCACGTTGATGCCTTCTTTGGAGACGGCTTCCATCACGCTGTGCAGGCCGCCCGGCCTGTCGGGTACTTCTACGGCGACCACGGGTGTTTTGCTCACCTGAAAGCCGCTTTCCTTGAGCACTTTGTTTGCTTTTTCCACGTCATTGACAATCAGGCGCAGAATGCCGAAATCCGCCGTTTCCGCCACGGAAAGGGTGCGGATGTTGATGTTGGCGTCCTTGAGAACGCGCGTCGCCTGCTGCAGTGTGCCGGGTTTGTTTTCCAAAAATACTGATATTTGCTCGACTTTCATGACTTGCCCCCCTTTCCTTTTTACATGCGGCGTTTGTCAACTACCTTGGCGCCCGCTTTGGGCAGTGTGTTCGGTCCCACCAGTTTCACACGCGGCTCAACACCCAGATAATCCTGCATATCCTTGACGATGCGCTGTTCGATTTTCTGCAGTTCCTTGACGCTGCCCGAATCGCTGAAGATTTTATCGCTGACTTCCACGTTAAGTTCCAGCGCGTCCAGAGCGCCCGCCTTATCCACAATAAGCTGATAGCGCGGCTCAAGGCCTTCGATCTCCACCAGAATTGCCTCGACCTGCGCGGGGAATATATTAGCGCCGCTGATAATCAGCATGTCGTCGCTTCTCTTGAGCGCGCGCTCCATTTTGATATGCGCGCGCCCGCAGCGGCACGGCTCGGTGATCAGCCTGGAAATATCGCCGGAGCGGTAGCGGATGAGCGGAATCGCTTCCCGCGAGAGAGAAGTGAAAACCAGCTCTCCTTCCTGGCCTTCGGCCAAAACTTCGCCCGTCTGCGGATTGATTGTTTCCACGATGAAGTGGTCTTCAAAAATATGCATGCCGTTGTGCGCCTCGATGCATTCCATGGCTATCCCTGGGCCGATTACTTCGGAAAGGCCGTAAATATCGAGCGCGGTGATGCCGAAAGATTTTTCGATTTCCTCGCGCATCGCCTTGCTCCAGGGTTCGGCGCCGAAAATGCCCACGCGCAGCTTGAAGGATTTCAAATCCATATTCATCGCTTTGGCCTCCTGCGCCAGATGCAGGGCGTAAGAAGGCGTGCAGCAGATAACGGTAGGCCCGAAATCGCGCAGAATCATTAACTGGCGTTTGGCGTTGCCGCCGGAGATGGGGATAACGCTCGCGTCAATTTTTTCCGCGCCGTAGTGCAGGCCTAGGCCGCCGGTGGATAATGTCGTTTTTGGTAATGCCCGCGGCGACCAGGCAACGCGCGACCAACTCCGACCATTTTTCGATATCATGGCGGGTATAGCCGAAAACGGCGGAACGGCCGGAAGTGCCGGAAGAGGCGTGCAGACGGACAATGCCGCTCATCGGCACGGCAAAAAGGCCATAGGGGTAATTATCGCTCATATCCTTACGGGTGATAAAAGGGAGCTTTTTCAGATCGTCGAGGTATTTAATATCCGAGGGCTTGATTTGCGCCCGGTCAAACGCTTTTTTGTAAAAGCCCACCGTGTGGTAAACACGCTGCAGCACCTGCTGGAGTCTTTTGAGCTGCAGGGCCTTGAGCGCTTCGCGGGGCAGGGTTTCAAATTCTTCATTGTAGAACATGGAAATGCCTCCCTTCAATATTGACTTGTCATTGCGAGCGACCGCTGAGAACAGATTGCCGCGGCGGCTTACGCTGCCTCGCAACGACTACGTCGGATTGCTTTGGTCACCAAGTTTCCTCGCAAAGACATTATATAAAGTTAACCGTTTATTTCCAGCATAATAACTTAATTAAAAGTCTAACAAAACTTTACTGCTCTGGCAAGAAGCATTCCCGATAAATTTAATTGGTTTTTATGAGGCAATTCCCGCGTCCTTAAAATAGTTTAAAGTCAGCAGGATGCCCAGGGCGGTTTTTGTGTCGGTGATTTCGCCTTTTTTGAACATTTCCGCGGCCACGGCAAGCTTCGTCGGAACAACTTCGATAAATTCGTCCTCATCGGGCTTAAGCGGCGCGTAGGCAAGGTTGCGCGCGAGAAAAAAATGCATATATTCATTGCAGTATCCGGCCAGCAAATACCCCTCGTAGAGCTTCGTCATCTCTTTCGCGCGGAAGCCGGTTTCTTCCGCCAGTTCCCGCTGCGCGCAGACTTCCGGCGGCTCGTCGTGATTGTCAAAAGCCCCGGCGGGGATTTCCAGCAGGTGTTTTCTGAGAGCGATGCGGTATTGCCGGACCAGCAGGATTTCGTTTTTTTCGTTTACGGGAATTATGGCCACGGTGGGCTTGTGGTCAATCCAGGTCTGACGGATGGATTTTCCGTTGGGCAGGGCCAAGTCTTCTTCGTAGATATCAAAAATTTTGCAGCGGTAAACACGGGATGGATTATTTTTTTCCATGCGGGGAGCATCCGCGGTCAGTTGGTCTTGATGATGCTTAGCAGATTTTTTTCGATTTCTTCTTTGGGCAGCGCGCCGGTCAGCCGCTGCACCAGCGTGCCATCCCTGAAAAAAAGCATCGTCGGGATGCTGTGAATGCCGTATTGCTGGGCGGTCAGCGGATTTTCGTCGACGTTGAGCTTGGCGACTTTGACGCCGCCCACGTAATCGGAAGCGAGTTCATCGATGATGGGCGACAAAGCGCGGCAGGGCCCGCACCAGGGCGCCCAGCAATCGACGAGTACGGAAATATCTGAAGCCAATACTTCCCGCGAGAAAGAGTTGTCCGTCACATCCACGGGTTTTGTTTTTTGCTGCGTTATCACCAGCGGCTCATGGCATTTGCCGCACAGGGGTTTTTTTTCAAGCCTGTCTTCGGAAACGCGGTTTTTCGTGCCGCATTTGAGGCACGGAATAATAAGTTCATCCAGCGGCGCGGCGCATTTGCCGCACACCGACCGTCCCTGGAATTTTTTTTTCGGTATGCGATTTTTTGTGCCGCATTTAAGACAGCGGATAATTACGTTATCCGTCATATTCTTGTTCCCCGCCCCCGCCTTAAGCCTTCTATCTCCTTAATATTTTTCCCTTTACTTGGCGACGCTTACCATAAACGGTTTCAGCGCATCGATGAGCTCTTCGGGTTTCATCTTCGCCATAAGCCCGCGCTGTCCCGCGCCGATATAAATTTCCGGCATCATGGCAATGGATTTTTCCATGAAGGCGGGCATCACCTTTTTGATGCCGAAGGGAGAAATAGCGGCGGCTTCATAGCCGGTGTGCACTTCGGTAAGCTCCGGGCTGCAAGCGGAAATCTGCTGCGCGCCGACGGTCGCGGCCAATTCCTCAGCCGATACATCCTGATCGCCGTGCATCAGAACCAGCATGGGTTTGCCCAGCTCGTCTTCCATCACGACCGTTTTGATGATGCAGTGCGGATCAACGTTCAGTTCCGCCGCGGCCTGCTGTATGGAATCAGTATCAGTGTACCGGCAGGAGCAGACGCTGAATACAGCTTTCTGTTTCTGCAGTTCCTGAATCGCGGGTGTCGCCGGCAGTGTGGTCTTGGCTTTCTTCGGCGCTGCTTTTTTTACCGCTTTGACTTTCTTTACGGCGGCCTTCTTGGGTTTCGCTTTTTTTGCAGTTTTGACTTTTTTCGCGGGTTTGGCCTTCTTCAGGGCTTTGGTTTTTTTGACGACCTTTTTTTTCTTTGTCGCCTTTGCCTTTTTGGCCACTTTTTTCTTCTTGACCGGTTTCGCCTTTTTCAAGGCCTTGGCTTTCTTCTTCGCTGGCGCCTTTTTTTTCGCTGGTTTTTTCTTTTTCATATTTCCTCCTCTTCTATAAGGATTGTTATGATGCTGCGTTGGCTAATATAGCAATTATAATTAAAAAAGCAATATGTTATGATGCGGTAATCATTGGGCGTATAAACGTGAATTTGATAAAAAATCTTGCCTCATTGGTTTAAATTGTTTAGAGACAACCAAATACACCGGGTGGGAAACAGAAAATATGGCGGAATCGACGCAAATTATTATCGGTATTTTATCGTTGGTCATCGTTGTCATTTTGGCAATGTTGGGCACGGGATGGTGGACAAAGAGAATGTGCATGGCGATTATGCGCGAGCTGGAATCACGCGGCGCGCTTTCCGCCGCCAGCGCGGTGACGCTGCCCTATAATAAAGTTGATTATTTCCGCATCGGTTATCGCGATTATCGTCCGAAAGCTCTGGAAATGCTCCTTTTGAGCGAAGCCGTATGCCGCACGCCCGATGGCCGTTATTATCTGAATAGGGAAACAGCGGAAAATGCGCGGCCATAAGAAAAAAATAAACACACAATCAAACGACCGGTAGAGACTTTACCTGTGTCGCAGGATGCAAAAATATTCTCCACCGATGAAACGTTTAAAGAACGATAATTCCCTTCCTTGATTTTGCGGATATTTTAAGCTATCTGACCACCACGCATCAAAATTTTTTACGGAGTTATTGTTTTGCAATTCAATCCCTGCATGGAGCATAAGCTCATCCTCGATTCCGCGCGTCATTTCGCGGAAACGGAGCTCGCGCCCATTGCCGCGGAAATCGACAAAAACGCCACCCTCCCTCTAGCCGTAATCGAAAAAATGAAGCAACTCAATTATTTTGGCCTGCAGGTATCCAGGGATTTCGGCGGCGCGGGGCTGGATTCGGTAAGCGCGGCGATTGTGATGGAAGAGCTTTCCCGCGTGGCTAAAAAAGGGGTCAAGTCTTTGCTTGGCTCTTGGCTCATGTTGGAGCATGCCGATGTTCGGTTTAGTTAAGGATATACATAAGATGGATCATGCATCATAAAGGATGAGAAAAAATTCAAATGACGTGACCGTTACGAATCCAATATCCCAATGTCTGGTATCATGTCATGAACCGGGGGAGAAGCAGAGCGAAGATATTTAATTCACCGGAAGACCACCTTGCCTTCATCGAATTATTAAGAGAAGCATCCTTACAGTGGAAAGTAAAGATAGCGGCCTACTGCTTAATGTTGAATCATTATCCTCTGCTTATTCAGACGCCGCAGGCCAATTTATCCCGTTTTATACGTCATATCAGCGGCATTTATACGCAATACTTCAACAGAACATACAAGAATGACGGGCCGTTATAAAAGCATTGTTGTTGGGCAGGACAGATATTTACTGGAACTGGTTCGTTACATCCATCGTAATCCAATACAAGCTGGTCTGGTCAAGCGCCTGGAAGATTATCGCTGGATTTCTCATAAAGCCTATATATCCGAAGGCAATCAATGGAACTGGGTGCACAGGGAATTTGTCTTGTCCATGTTGGAAGAGGACACGCATAAATAAAGACAAGCTTACCTTGAATTCATAAGGCAGACGGAATCGGAAACGTTAAAGACAATATATGAAAAAAGAAATAACCTTCCGTTGTTTTTGGGTTCTAAGGATTTCATAGATAACATTCGACATAAATATAGCGGTAAAACGATAAAGAAAGAGATGCCTCAGTCACGGGAAATAGCAATAGACAAGAGCGAAATCGAAGACGCAGTGGTTAAGTACTACAAAATGGAGACGGGAGAGCTTTTGAAATCGCGGCGCGGCAATTATAATGAAACGCGGAATGTAGCCATATATCCGATGAGGAAACACACCGGAAATGTGCTGAAAGATATCGGGAAACATTTTGGAATGAGCAATTACAGCAGCGTAGGCAGCGTGATTACAAGAACGAAGCAGGAGATGATGAGGAACAGGAACTTAAGGCGTAAAAGTTACCCTCTTCCCATACAGTTTTATTAAGGTATTGACAGTCAGTCTTTGATCGGCAGCGCTTTTTAGGCAGCTTTTGCTAGTTGTTTTTTAATCAATTTACCGGCCTCAATTGTT
>JBBIHZ010000118.1:0-6487 GCA_037446735.1 Deltaproteobacteria bacterium | reverse complement strand
GTTGCTGGCTTTGCGGCTGCTCGCCTCCAGGCCGCCGTTTTGGTTGCCGAAACTCAGGCTGTTGGCGTGGCGTAACCCGTGGTTGTTGAATTTGCGGTTGGCTTGGTGTTTTTTGATCCCAAGGCTGCCTCTGCGGCTGTTTCATATCAGGCTGCCATTGCGGTTGCCGGAATTCAGGCCTCTTTTCATATTCGTTTTGCCTCTGCCTTTTCAGGTCCTGTCTCTGGTCCTGAGGTCGAGGCTTATAGTTTTGAACATTCCAGGTTTTTCTGTTTTCCCAGTACCGGTCGTTTCTCCAGTTCTGCCAGTTTTGATTAAGCCGGTCGTGCGGAATCCGCTCATAATCCCATCGGTAACCCCGCCAGTTACGGTCTCTGTAATATCCTCTCCAATCAGGATCTACGTCATAATAAAAAATTGGAACAGCGTTAAAAAGAATCCAGCCCCGGTTATAATAAGTTGAGCGGTACCAGCGGCCCTGCCATGGGCGCCACCACCAGCCATTCCAGAAAAATAAATCTATATCTATATGGGGAACAACATAAACATCGTCTGTATCAGGGATAACTACCACATATGGAGGCACCCGGAAAACCAGCGGTGGTGGTTCATAAGCGCCGCTTCCGCTGGGAGCTTCATACACCGGCGCGGACACGTAACATGCCTGGAAAAGAAATAATAACAGCATGGCAATAATTATTTTTAAATAAATTATTTTTTTCATAACACCTCTCTTTCTTTTCTCCGATGCTTTATTGACAGAGGATATCTCCTAGAAGAACGCGCTATATAAATAGCCTTATGGCTGTTTCAGAATTTTGCCATTGCGACTGCCACAACTAACATCTTCTGATGGATTCTGTCAAACACGGACTTCAGCAAGAAATGACTACTGAAAATACCCGCATATTCCGGGGGTGCGTTTTTAGAAAACGGCGCTAAAAAGAGGCCTGTGATTTATCGAAAGGCTTAACATCGTTTTATTATTGATTTTTTGCAATGTTTGCACTAGTGTGCCTTACTTATTTGCCAAGGACATACTACATGAAATATACGAAAACAGCGCTGAAAAACGGATATGCCAATCAGATTCTTTCGATAGATTTACGAGAAGGTAAAATTGCTGCTCATCCATTGGATGAGCGGATCAGGGATTACTTTATCGGCGGCCGGGGATTGGGGCTTTATCTGCTGCATAAAAAGATAAACGGCAAAACAAACGCCTTTGCTCCGGAAAATCCGCTGATTTTTTCGCCGGGTCCTTTAGGCGGCATTCCGCAATTTCCGGGGACAAGTAAGTGCATGGCCGTTTCTTTATCGCCCCTTACTCATATTCCGGGCGTCTCGAATTTCGGCGGCCATTTCGGCGCGTATTTGAAATACGCGGGTTTCGACGCGTTGGAGATAACGGGTATTGCCGAAAAGAATACCATGATTGTTATCGACAGCTTTAAAAACGAAATATTCATAAAGAAAGCTCCGGTTATCGATCAGGTCTTTGATCTGGAAAAAGTTATTGTCGAGCAGTTTACCGCCGCCGGTCATGAAAAAAAGAATATCGTTTTTTTGACCACTGGCATCGGCGCGGCCAATACGTCCTATGGCTGCATCAACAGTCATTATTATGATGCTGTTAAACCCGTCGATGGAACAAAAGGCCTTTTCCGTACCAAGCAGGCGGGACGCACCGGCCTTGGTTCAGTGATGATTCAAAAAAATCTCCGCGCCGTTGTTGTTCTTGCCGATTATCCACGGGGCGAAAATCCATATGGCGCGGCCGATTGGGATAAGGTGAAAAAGGCGGGCGCGAAACTTCATCATGTTGTCAAAGAAGTCGATCCGCAGTCGCTCAAGATGTATCGCAAAGGCTCCGCGGGCTTGATCGCGTTTATGAATAAGGAAGACTACCAGTCTCTGCCCGTGAAAAATTATCAGCTCGGATCTGACCCGCACGCGGATCAAATCTGCGGAAAATATTACGCCGAGAATCTTTTTGACCACCGCGGCATGGACGGATGCTTCCCCGGCTGTAATTTAAGATGCACCAAGGGCGGCTGGGTAACATTGACCTCCGGTGAACACAAAGGCCGCAAAGCATGGGTGGACGGCCCCGAATATGAAACAGCCGCCGGTTTCGGTTCCAACCTGGGCATGTGGCGTCCGGAATTTATTATGGAGGCCAACTGGCATTGCGATAATTACGGGATTGATACCATCACCACCGCTGTAATTATGGCCTTTTTGATGGAATGCTACCAGCGCGGCTTTTTGACCAAAGAAGACACAGATGGATTCGAGCTGACTTGGGGCGATGAACAGTCGGCGCTGACATTTATTCATCAGCTTGCCTGTGAGGGGACTGATTTAACTAAAGTCGCAGGCGCGGGCATGCTTGATCTGATCACATGGATTGCTTCTCAATACACCAAAAGAACCGGCAAACCCAATCCCCAAAAAGAACTGGAACGATTTGCCATGCAGACCAAAGGGCTGCCTTTTTCTCTTTATCGCACGCATAGGTCTCTTTCCATGCAGGCATCTTACGCGGCCGCAAGCGATATAGGGGCGCATCATGCCGCGGCTTGGCTCATCAAAGCCGATTTGCTGGGCGCGTTTCCGACTTTTCAGGATAAGGCCAAAGCCCTGATTACCTATCCGCGCGTGCGTCTGGGCAACGACAATCTGGGCTTGTGCAAACTGCCCTGGGTGGATGTTTTTAATCCCGAATCCGAGAAGCACAAGAATACGGATATCTACATCAATCCCGCCTCTCAGGAAATCTACGCGGATTTTTATAACGGCATGCTGGGCACAAATATGACCTGGGAAAAAATATTCGAGCAGACAGACCGGGATATCAATTTACAGAGGGTGATGAATGTAATGGCCTTCGGAAAGAACACGGGCGAACAAGATTGGATTCCCGATAGAGCAATCGGCCCCACGCAAGATAGCTTGTATGATGCCGAAAAAGATTATCACGACCAGCAGGTAGGCGTTATTCTCAATAAGTCCCTGGCGGAAGTTCAAAAAATGAAAACCGCTGAAAAGCGGGAAATTCTGATCAGGCACAGAAAAGAAGAATTGAGAAAATTGATCAATGTATATTATGAGGAGCGCGGCTGGAGCGCCGCCGGAATTCCGAAAGTGGAAACGCTAATGCAAATAGGCTTGTGGGATTTTCTGAATGAATGCGCCAGAGAAACCATTTTAAAAATTAACGGACGATAGGATAAAATGTTTTGTTTTTAATATGTTGACATAAAGTATTGTCCTGGGTATAGCACGATGTATGAGACGGGTCTTAAGCAATAAAGAACGCAATTTTCTGGAAAAACGCATCGCCCAAGCGGAAAAACTCACCGGCGCGCAAATCGTGCTGGCCGTAATTGAGAGGTGCGACTCCTACGCGGAAATTCCCTGGAAGGCTTTCGCTTTAGGCGCGGCTATGGCCGGCTTTCTGATTTTTGTTTTTGATTTGCTGTATTCCCAGTGGTGTTCGCCTGTATTGATATTAACCTCTGTTTTTCTCATTCTGCTCGCCGGTATTTTTACGGCTCTCTTATCCATGTATATTCCCGGTTTCGCGCGGTTTTTCCTTGCCGCGCATCGCGCGGAAACGGAAGTTCGCCAGTATGCCGAATCTCTTTTTCTCTCCCGTGAATTATACGCGACGCGGCACCGAACAGGGGCTTTGCTTCTGGTGAGTCTCTTTGAACATCAAATAATATTGCTTCCGGATAAAGGGCTCAAGCGCCGCCTGCAGCAAAAAGCGATGCAAGTGATTATCGAGCAGATGAAACCTTCTCTTTCTTCGGGGCAGGTTGCCCGCGCCCTGGAGATTGGGCTTATAAAGCTTGCAGAAATTCTGGCGCTTAAAAAAGGCGGCAAGAAACGCAAAAACGAGCTTGCCAATATTATCATTGAGGAAAAAGGCGCGTGAAAAAGAAGTTATTTCTTGCAGCTGTTTTTTTTATTTTTGTTTTAGCGCAAATATGTATTGCTGTCGAAGTGCCGTTTCTGACCGGCAGGGTGACCGATGACGCGCAAATTCTTGCCGCGGAAAAACGTCAGGTTATAACGCAGGCTCTCAAGGCGCATGAAGACAAAACCGGCAACCAGATAGCGGTTCTGACCATCCCCACGCTTGCGGGTGAGGGGATTGAGGAATACGCCCTGGCTGTTTTTAATGAATGGAAATTGGGGCAAAAAGGAAAAGATAACGGCGTTTTGATTGTTGTTGTTCCCAGCGATCGGCGCATGCGCATCGAAGTCGGTTACGGCCTGGAAGGGACGCTCACTGACGGCAAAGCGGGAAGCATCATTCGCAATATCATGACGCCGCGTTTCAAGCAGGGAGATTATGAAACGGGGATTGAAGAGGGCGTTAAAGCGGTTGTTGCCGTCTTGGAAGGCGGAACGCTGCCGCAAACCGAAGCACAGGAAGAAAACAAATTTTCTTCGGGGCTGAATATTGAAGGACCGGATTTATCCATCATGGAAAGAATCCTTTTCGGCGCGTTCATTTTCGGCATTATCGGCCTTTTTACCGTTATTGGTGTTTTAACGCCCGGTTTCGGGTGGTTTCTTTATTTTTTCCTTATTCCTTTCTGGGCGATGTTCCCTATTATTGTTCTGGGAACCAAAGGCGCGTTTTACCTGTTGATGGTTTATCTGGTGGGATTCCCGCTGGCAAAAATTATTCTTAAGAATACCGACTGGTATCAGAAAGCGCAGAAAGATTTGCGCACCAAGGGAAAGGCGAATATCGGCGGATTTGTCCTTACTTCCGGCGGCTCCGGCGGTTCATGGACTTCCGGTTCATCCGGCGGCGGTTTTTCCGGCGGGGGAGGTTCATCCGGCGGCGGCGGCGCCTCCGGAAGCTGGTAAGAATGTTTTTATACCGCCTCGATGGTGGAAGGCGGTTTGGGCGTTATATTGTAAGTGACGCTTACGACCTGCGGTATTTCCCTGGTAATTTTTGCCGCCATTTTTTCCAAAACATTGAAAGATAATCTGGTCGGCGTTGCCTTGCGCGCGTCCAGGGAATTCCAGCAACGGATTTCAATCTGATTGCCGAAAACCCGCTTGCCGTCTCTCATGCCGGTTACCCGGTCATTGTGCAGAATCGCCAGATACTGAAACGCCCTGACATCTTTCAGTGCCGTCTCGACAATGGCTGTCGCCTTTCTGGCGATAGCGACTCTTTCCGGCGTCACCTCGCCGAGTACGCGCGCGGCCAGCGCCGGTCCGGGGAAAGGAATTCTGTTAAACAGCGCTTCGGGGAGACCCAGTCCGCGGCCGACTTTGCGCACGCCGTCCTTGCGCAGTTGGAGCAGCGGCTCGAGAATTTTATAGCCAAACGCCTGCTGCGGATCTATGCCAAGCTGTTCGAAAACATTGTGCTGTCTTTTAATGCCGGCGACGGTTTCATCCACATCGGTAAGGATTGTTCCCTGCAGCAGATGTTTCGCGCCGCTTTGCCTTACCAGATTGCCGAATATTTTTTTATAAAATGTCTGGGTAATGGCTTCTCTTTTCTCTTCGGGATCGGTAATGCCCGCCAGGGCGCTGAAAAAATCATCAGCCGTGTTGATGACTTCTACGGTGATGCCCAGTTTTCTGAAGGCGGCGGCGACTTTTTGCGGCTCTCCCTCGCGCATAATCCCGTTATCAATAAAATAAGTTTTCAGGTTTTTACCTAGGGCTTTGTGCCCCAGCGCCGTAACGACCGAGGAATCAACGCCGCCGGAAAGGGCGTTGATAGCCGTGCCCTCACCCACGATGTCGCGGATTTCCCGCACCTTGTCCTCGATAAATTTTTTTGTGTTCATGTTTTTCGCTTTGATTTCTTTTATTTTCATGATGAATGCTCCTTTATGGTGATGATGAGTGCTTTAGACCAAATCGACGCCTGTTTCAAGCACTAAAGCAATTTTAAGCGCAGATATTTTTATCATTTATCCCGAAAATTAAAGTTGTAAATTTCACGGGATAAGTTTAAAAAAGCTGAACAACTCATTTATTAAAGGGGAATTTTTATGCAACTGATCAAAATTATGCCCTGCCTGGATATGAAGGACGGGCGTGTCGTCAAGGGCGTTCATTTTGTGGATTTGAAAGAAGCGGGAGACCCTGTGGAAAACGCGGCTTTTTATCAGAAAGAGGGAGCGGACGAACTGGCGATGCTTGATATCGCGGCGACGCTGGAAAACAGAAAAACACGCCTGGCGTGGGTGGAAAAAGTTGCGGCAGTGATAAATATCCCGCTTACGGTAGGCGGCGGCATATCGACCCTTGAGGATATCGAACTGGTTTTAGGAGCGGGGGCAAGCAAATTATCCATGAACAGCGCGGCGGTAAAAAATCCCGCGTTGATAGATGAAGCCGCGAAAAAATTCGGCTCTGATAAAATTACCGTGGCTGTTGACGCGAAAAGGAATACCGCGATGCCTTCCGGTTTTGAGCTGGTTGTTGCCGGGGGCAC
>JBBIHZ010000117.1:3615-6509 GCA_037446735.1 Deltaproteobacteria bacterium | reverse complement strand
GTTCGGACAACGGAAATTATAACCACAGTCCGCGCAGACGAGAAACGTGTTAAAACCGCGTTTATTCAGGAAAAGCAGAACCTGTTCATTGCTTTCCAATGTTCTGGCTATCTCATCAATAAGATTATCGGATAGAAGTGGAGTTTTTCCCGTTTTTTCCTTTTGTTTTTTCATGTCGACTATTTGCACAACCGGCAGCGGGCGGTTATGCACGCGCTGCGCCAATTCCAGCAATCGATATTTTCCCGTTTGCGCGTTGTAATAGGAGCGGATACTGGGCGTGGCCGATCCCAGTATTACCACGGCGTCGTCCAGTTTTGCCTTAAGGACGGCCAGATCGCGGGCGTTGTAACAGAGGCGGTCATCCTGTTTATAGGATGAATCATGTTCTTCATCCACGATAATCAGTTTTAAATCAGGAAGAGGGGCAAAGACCGCGGAACGCGCGCCGATAACCAGCTTTATTTTTCCGCGCTTGATTTCGCGCCATTGATCGTAACGCACGGACTGCGAGATGCCGCTGTGCAAAACGGCGATTTTGTCATCTTCGAAGCGGCCGGAAATTCTGGCAATCAACTGCGGCGTAAGCGCGATTTCCGGCACGAGATAAATCGCCGCGCCGCCGGCCTTGATGGTCAGCTCAATGGCTTTCAAATAAATTTCTGTTTTGCCGCTGCCGGTAATGCCATGGAGCAAAAACGGCGTGAAAACTTTCTTATTAAGGCTGGCGGATATTTCCAAAAAAGCGGTTCGTTGTTGCTCATTGAGATCATGATTGATTTTATCGTTGTTTATGGAAGAGGAAAGTGAAGGGCGGCGGAGTATTTCGCATGTCGAATAAACTATTATTCCTTTTTTATGAAGGCTGCGCGAGACAGCGGCGGATATGCCTGTCGCCCTGGTTATCTGCGTCATGGTGGACTGGCCGTTTTCTTTCAGAAAAGAAACAAGCGCCTGCTGCTTATCGGTCAATTTTATTCCGGCAATGCTTTCTTCGGTAAGGCGAACAATATTTTCCGTGCGGCGGGTAAGATGCTTTTTTTGTTTTTCTTCCAGGGATAAAAGCCCCATAAGGTGCAGCCTGTTTATGGCGGCGACATTTGTCGCGCCGCAGAGCGCCGCGAGTTTCTTTAACGCGACCCCTTGGGGGTAAAGCTGCAACACATCCAGAATTTTTTTCTGCGCGTCGGAAACGGATATCTCGTCAGGAAGGGGCAGGGGGGTGACCCAGCGCAAGTCTTTTTTTTCCGCGCCGGCGGGAATTATTTCCGCCAGTGTTTTCCCCAGTGGATACAGGAAATATTCCGCGATCCACCGGTAAAAGTCGAGGTCATTGCTGTCGAATAGCGGCTCATCGTCGAGTATTTCCAGAATAGTTTTTACCGCAGCCAGCTCACAACTGTGGAGAATGGCCACGATAAAAGCGGTTCGTTTCCTGCTTCCGAAAGGCACGAACACGCGTTTGCCGATGGCGATTTCCTTTTCCAACTCCGGCGGCACGGCATAGGTGAAGAGTTTATCCTGGGGAATATTTAAAGCGACATTCACAAACTTGGCATCACAAACGGAAAGAAAGTTTTAAAACAAAAAACGCCCCAGAGACGGAGCGTTTGTGTAGTTTATGTGCTCTTAGATTATTCTCCCTTGAGCTTCTCCATTTTTTCCTGCTTCGTTTTGCAGTCGATGCAGAGAGTGGTTACCGGCCTGGCCATCAGTCTTTTTTCCGATATCGGTCCGCCGCATACCTCGCAGATGCCGAAAACGCCGTCATCGATTCTTTTGATTGCTTCCTGCATTTTAAGAATCAGCTTGCGTTCGCGGTCACGGATGCGCAATTCAAAATTTCTGTCTGCCTCAAGCGCCGCCCGGTCGGTCGGATCGGGAAAATTTTCTTTGCCGTTGGTCATTTCGGAAACGGTTTTGCCAGCTTCGCTGAGCAATTCGTTTATTTTCTGGATAAGCATATTGCGGAAAACATCAAGTTTTTCCGGTTTTATGGCTGCTTGTTTTTCCAATATTTAGCTCCTTTAAAAAAACTGAATGTGTCTTTTACCTAATGAAAAATTGTTTGTAAAGGAAAATAATCGCCTTAAAAAGGCGCGAAAAACAAAGCGGTCAAGACGTCATCAGCTATAGGTTTTTTTGATTTTATCGACGATGCTCGTCGTGGATTTACCAATGATTTCGGGTATTAAAGTCAATTTGCCGCCCCATTTCTTTATTTCTTCGCGTCCCACCACTTTGTCTTCAGGCCAATCACCACCCTTGATCAGCACGTCGGGCTTCAGAAGCTTTATCAGCTTCAGCGGAGTCTGCTCATCGAATATAGTCACAAAATCGATAAATTCAAGGGCGGCGATAATTTCCGCTCTTTCTTCCTGGGGCACGAGCGGTCTTTTTTCTCCTTTGATTTGTCTGACAGAGGAGTCGCTGTTGAGCGCCAAAACCAGAATATCGGCGGTTTTTTTCGCTTCTTTCAGATATCGTACATGGCCGACATGCAGGATGTCAAAACATCCATTGGTAAAGGCGATTTTTTTGCCCTGCTTCTTCAGCGTGTCGAGTTTTTCCTTGAGTGTCTTGCGATTCAGTATTTTTTCCATAAAAAATCCCGACTAAATGACCCTGGCCAGCGTCAGAACGGCAATTTCTTTTGCGCCTGCACGGCGCAGTGTTTTGGCGCATTCATTGACAGTCGCACCGGTGGTATAGACGTCATCAACCAGAATAATATTTTTTCCTTCGGCCGCCTTTTTGTCACTTACGGCAAAAGCGCCCTTGATGTTACCTTCGCGTTCTTTTTTCTTAAGGCCTGTCTGAGTTAAAGTAAATTTAGTGCGTTTTAGCAAGAAATAATTTAAGGGTATTTGCCATTTTTTTTTCAGGGCCTGCGC
>JBBIHZ010000117.1:0-3582 GCA_037446735.1 Deltaproteobacteria bacterium | reverse complement strand
GTTTCTTGATATGCAGAGGCACGGGAACAATCATATTATAAGCGCTGTAATCAAAATCCGGGAAGGGATATTCCGCCAGAAAAGATGCCAAAAGCGATCCCGTTGACAAATCGCGTCCGTACTTGAATTTCTGTATCGCTTCCAGCATGACGTTTTCGTAGACCGCCACCGCGCGGGCCACAGAAAAGAATGGTCTTTGCTCGATGCAGTTGCCACACAGGTGACTTTCCGCCGGGCTGTCGAAAAAAGTTATGACCGCGGCAATCCTGGCAGAAATATTTTTCTTCCTCGCGGGCGAGAATTTCCGCGCAGCCCAGACACGCGGGCGGAAAGATAATATCGGCGATGTTTTTTAAGATGCCCATGACGGTTCAGGACATATCTTTATTGAGACGTGTGATTTGAGTTTTGTTTTCGTCAACGCGCATGATAGGCGCGTCCCACAGATTTTCTATATCGTAAAACGAGCGCATATTTTCCTGAAAAATAGAAATTACCACGTCATCATAGTCCAGCAGAACCCACTGCGCGTTATCTTCCCCCTCCACGCCCAGCGGCCTGATGCCGGCTTTTTTCAGATATTCCTGAATGGCGGAAGAAATCGCCTGCACTTGCCTATCGGTCGCGCCGGAGCAGACGAGCATGTAATCGGTGAAGCTCGAAATATTTTTTACGTTTAGAACAATGATGTCTTTGGCTTTTTTCTGCAGGGTCGCGTTGATGCACAAAAGCAGTCGCTTGCGTGTTTCGTCTTTCTTTGCCGCCAAACAAAACTCCATAGTAAAGTATTTAGGCTGAAGGCCAAAGGCCAAACTCTTAATTGTTCTTTTAACCTATTTTTTTTATGCTTGCCACATAAAAAATGACAAGCAAATTCCCTTTAAGATATTTGCCGGTTGTGAAAATATTTTTGCCATGATAAACAAAAGCCATCTCTTTGACAAAAGGATTTAGATATGCAGGATATTATCAGCAAGATTCAGGCGCATATTCCGTATCATCTTTTGCCTCAATACCAGGAGGCGATTATTCAGCAAAGACTCAATCCGGAAATCTATTTCAGCCAGTACGCTCTCAAAGACATGGATACGGAAAAATGCAGGGAGACGGCAATGCTCTTCAGGAATGCCGGCCTGACGGTAACTTTTCACGCGCCTTTTATGGATTTGCGCCCCGGCGCGCTCGATGACAAAATACGCCGTATAAGCGTGGAGAGAATGAAACAGGCAATTGAATTGGCTCAATATTTCCAGCCGATTAGAATAGTCTGTCATCCGATGTTTGACGATCGCTATTACGTGGATTGCGACGATTTATGGTTGGAGGCATCCGTTAAGTCATGGACGGAGCTTATTCCTTTGGCCAAGGAACATAACACGATTTTATCGCTGGAAAATGTCTATGATAAGGAGCCGCGTCTGCTGCGCCGCCTTTTCGAAGCGCTGGCCTCGGATGCCGTGTGTTTTTGCCTGGATACCGGCCATTTCAACGCATTTTCCTACACGCCGCTCAAAATTTGGCTAAAAGAGTTGGGCAAATATCTGGGGCAGCTTCATCTGCATGATAATTTCGGCGAAAGAGACGAGCATCTGGCGGTAGGTCATGGCACTTTTCCCTTTGAGGAGCTTTTTGCCTGGCTGCGCAAACAGAAAGTGCGGCCAGTGATTACACTGGAGGCGCACGATCAGAAAGAACTCTGGAAATCCATCGGCAACATCAAGAAAGAGGGATATCTGGATTTTATTTAAGCGGCAAAATTTAACACGTTAAAAATCTGGAAATTTAAATGCTTAAATACATCATCAAAAGACTGATTTTCATGATCCCCCTCTTGCTGGGCATCACGGTTATCTGTTTCGGCGTGATGCGCCTGGCGCCCGGTTCTCCCACCGATCTGCAGATGCAGATGAATCCTAAGGCGACTGTGGAAATGCAGGAGAGGTTAAAGGCGCTTTATGAGTTGGATAAACCGATTCATCTTCAGTACTGGTCATGGCTGAAAAAAATCAGCCGCGGCGATCTGGGAACATCTTTCGCCAGCGACCACCGCCCCGTGGCAGATAAAATTCTGGAGCGTCTGCCCACCACCATTTCCATTAATTTTCTATCGCTGCTGATTATCATTGCCGTGGCCATACCTATCGGCGTGCTTTCCGCCGTGCATCAGGATTCGCTTTTCGACAAAATTACGGCGGTGGTGGTGTTTATCGGCTTTGCCGTGCCCACTTTCTGGCTGGCTCTTTTGCTGATGATTTTTTTCGGCATTCATCTGGGCTGGCTGCCGATTTCGGGACTCAGATCGCTTAATTATGAATACTTGAGCGCGTGGGCGCAGTTTGTCGATCTGATTAAACATCTGATTTTGCCTGTGCTTGTTTCCGCGTTCGGCGGTCTGGCAGGGCTTTCGCGCTACATGCGGGCGAACATGCTGGAGGTAATACGCCAGGATTACATCATGACGGCGCGCGCCAAGGGACTTTCCGAGCGCGTGGTGATTTACAAACACGCTCTGCGCAACGCGCTTTTGCCCGTGATTACTATTTTGGGGCTTTCTGTCCCGGGGCTAATCGGCGGCAGTGTGATTTTTGAAACGATTTTTGCCATTCCCGGCATGGGGCAGCTATTTTACATGGCGGTAATGGCGCGTGACTATCCGACGGTGATGGGAATATTGCTCATCGGCGCGATTCTCACGCTTTTGGGAAATTTAATCGCGGATGTTTCCTACGCGGTAGCTGATCCACGCATTAGAATTTCGTAAAAATGCCTTGCGTAAACAGGCGCTGAATATATGAACTTTTGGCAGACATTTTATAAAAACAAACTGATGGTCGCGGGCGCCGGCATTGTCCTGCTGCTTTTTATCGTATCTATTTTGGCGTCGTGGCTGGCTCCCTATGATCCCGGACAGATTAATCTGCAGAATGTTCTGGCGTCTCCTTCCTGGCAGCATCCTTTCGGCACGGATCAGTTGGGGCGCGATGTTCTTTCACGGATGATCTGGGGCGCGCAGATTTCTCTGAAGGTAGGTTTTGTCGCCACGGGCATCGCCATTATTATCGGCACGATTCTAGGCGCGGTCGCGGGCTTTTACGGCGGCTGGGTGGATGCCGCCATCATGCGTTTTGTCGATACCATGCTTTGCTTTCCCACTTTTTTTCTGATTCTCGCGGTGATTGCCTTTCTGGAGCCGTCCATCTGGAATATCATGATTGTGATCGGCCTTACCGGCTGGATGGGCGTGACGCGCCTGGTGCGCGCCGATTTCATTTCGCTGAAAGAACGCGATTTTGTCCAGGCAGCCCGTGTTATCGGCGCCAGTGACGCGCGCATTATTTTTCTGCATATTCTGCCCAACGCCTTTGCTTCGATTCTGGTTGCCGCGACGTTAGGCATTGCCGGGGCGATATTAACTGAGTCCGCGCTTAGTTTTCTGGGCATCGGCGTGCAGCCGCCCACGCCCAGTTGGGGAAATATTTTAACCGCGGGCAAAGACAACATCGATATCGCCTGGTGGCTTTCTCTTTATCCCGGCCTGGCGATTCTTATTTTGCGCCAGCTTGTAAACCATTGTTTTGGGCA
>JBBIHZ010000116.1:0-6538 GCA_037446735.1 Deltaproteobacteria bacterium | reverse complement strand
ACATGATTTTGCCGCGGATTATACGCTCGCAAATTGTGAAAGGTTTGGAGCGGCCTCAAGGAAAGGAATAATCACAGCCGTTACTAACACGGTAGAGTAAATTTTATTGAAAGAAGTAAAGGAAAAATGAAAACAGCAGCTTTTATCGGGTCGGTGCAGTTTGTGGCCATGGCGTATTTTATCTGCATTATCGTTTCTTTGAGCGTTGCCTGGTTTACCCGCATTCTTTTCAGCGGCATCAGATGGCAAAGGCATATTGCTCACGCTCACGCCATCTCTCAAATGCTGGCGCGTAAGAAAGAAATCTCGGGCAAAAAGGATTAGCAATGTCCGGCGCTGATTTTTTAAATCTGTTTCAGGGAATCGCGACAATGGTCTACGGCGAGCCGTTAATTACCGCCGGACGGATTGTGTTGATTATCGCGGGCATCACGCTGGTTTTTTTGGGCGCGAAAGGCACGCTGGAACCCCTAATCATGATTCCCATGGGTGTGGGCATGGCTTCCGTCAACGCGGCGGTCCTTTATTTGTCGGCCACAACCACCGGCACCATTTTCGTTGACCCGATTGTCAGCGATCCGGCAAAACTGCTGGAAGCGTTGCAGATAAATTTTCTCCAGCCGGTATACACTTTCACGTTCAGCAACGGCCTGATTGCCTGTCTTCTTTTTCTGGGTATCGGCGTGATTACCGATGTCGGCTATATTATGATGGCGCCTTTCAAGGGAATGCTCATCGCTATTTTTGCCGAACTGGGCACGATTCTTACCTTTCCTTTGGCTGTCTGGATGGGGCTAAACTACAAAGAAGCGGCGGCGATTTCTGTTGTCGGCGGCGCGGACGGGCCGATGGTGCTTTTTACCTCGCTCATTCTGGCCAAGGATCTTTTTGTGCCGATTACCGTTGTCGCCTATCTTTATCTTTCTTTGACTTACGGCGGATACCCTTATCTGATCAGGCTTCTGGTACCCAAGCGCCTGCGCGGCATTAAAATGGAATTAAAAAATATCCCCAAGGTATCCCGCACGGAAAAAATCACTTTCTCCATTATTACCTGCACGGTGCTGTGCCTGCTTTTTCCGGTGGCTGCGCCCCTTTTTATGTCTTTCTTCCTCGGCGTGATCATCAAGGAGTCCGGCGTGAAGCGCTTTGTGGAATTTTTGGAAGGCCCCGTCCTCTACGGTTCGACTTTCTTTCTCGCGCTGCTTTTGGGTGTTTTATGTGAAGCGCAGATAATATTGAGTCCCAAAGTAATGAATCTTCTGGTTTTAGGAATATTCGCGCTGCTTTTGTCCGGCATCGGCGGCATCATCGGGGGTTATGTTCTGTATTTTGCCACAGGTGGAAAATACAATCCGGTAGTGGGAATCGCCGGAGTTTCGTGCATACCGACCACGGCAAAAGTCGCGCAAAAAGAAATTCAAAGGGTAAATCACCAGGCTATTATCCTGCCCTACGCTATGGGCGCGAGCGTTTCCGGAGTGATTACCACCGCCATCATTGCCGGTATTTTTGTGACGATATTGAGATAAATTGATGGAAGAAAAAAAACTATTATGGATTTCCGGAACCTTTGTCGCCCTGGCGGGTGTCGGTCTGGCGCGCCTTCTGGCGCCGGAGTTTTCCGGTTTTTTTAACAAAATAGCTCTGGTTAGCGGCTATTTGCTGTCCCTGGCAGGTATTGTTATTCTGGCGCATGCCTGTCGTCCGGCTGAACCTAAACTATAGAAGAAAGAAGCAGAGAATCATTTATGAAAATTTTAAGAGTCAAGATAGGCGAAGAAAAAATTTCTTATGAACCACTTCCCGATGAGTGGAAATATCTCGGCGCCAGCGCCTTAATTGCCAAAATTATGAACAAAGAAGTTCCGCCGCTGTGCGATCCATTAGGCCCGGATAATAAATTAATCATCGCCTGCGGTCCATTGGCCGGCACAAAAGCGCCGCAGTTGGGAAGAATTTCCATCGGCGGCAAAAGTCCTCTCACCCAAGGCATTAAAGAAGCTAATTCCGGCGGTCCTGCCGGTCAGGCGCTGGATCGCCTGGGTCTGCGGACAATCGTTGTGGAAGAAGCTCCCGCTAGCGGCAAAACTTATTGCCTTTTTATCAGCAAAGATGCGAATCAACTACTGCCTGCTGATGAATACCAGGGTATGAAAAACTACGCGCTGGCTGACGCCTTGCGCGCGAAATACGGCGATAAAATTTGCGTTATTTCCATCGGCCTTGCCGGTGAACGGCAATACAAAGGCGCGTCTGTTTCGCTTACCGACATTTTCGGAGACCCTTCGCGCAATGCCGCGCGCGGCGGCTTGGGCGCGGTCATGGGCGCGAAAGGCCTAAAAGCGATTATTCTTGATCCATCCGATGCGCCATCGATTGAACTAAAATGTGCCGAAGAGTTTAGAAAAACAGTCAGAGATTGGGCGGACACGCTCAAACATGATGTCAGCTGCAGTCTTTATTCTCGTTTCGGAACGCCTTTTGCCATTTCCAATTCCGCCGGCCACGGCACACTGCCCGCGCGCAATTACCACTCCGGCCGGCCGGATAATTTTGTCGAAGTCAGCGGCAACAATATTCAAAAAATTCTTTTTGAACGCGGCGGCAAAATGCACGGGTGCATGCCCGGTTGTGTGGTGCAATGTTCGATTATCTATCCGGACAAACAGGGAAAGCGCATCTGCGCCGCTTATGAATATGAAACAATCGCACTTTTGGGAACAAACCTGGGCATTACCGACAACGACGCTATCGCCCGGCTGAAGTTCATCTGCGACGATTTGGGACTGGATGCCATCGAAACCGGCAGTTCTCTGGGGCTCGCCGCCGAAGCGGGAAAAATGTCCTGGGGCGACGCGCAGGCCGCCGCGAAACTTCTGGAGGAAATAGAAAAAGAAACGCCGCTCGGTTTTGCTCTGGGAAACGGCGTGGTTACCACGGCCAGATTTCTCAACATTAGCCGCGTGCCCGCGTTTAAGGGACAGGCAGTTCCCGCGCATGATCCTCGCGCGGTAAAAGGAACGGGCATGACTTATTTTACCAGTCCCATGGGCGCGGATCACACCGCCGGTCTTACTTACCGCATACCGAAAAACAAGGAACAGCAGATAGAAAATTCGCTGCGCGCGCAGATTCAATCCGCCACCTGCGATGCTTTCGGCTATTGCCTTAACTCCGTTCCCGGAGGCGCGTCAGTCTATCCATTTTTTGCGTCTTTGATGAACGCGCGCTACGGCCTGACAATGACCACGGATGAAGCCATGGAAATAGGCAAAGACACTTTACGCGATCAAATCACCTTCAACAAAAAAGCGCAATTCAGTCAGATCGATACGGATATACCATCGTTTTTTAAAGATGAATCAATTGCCCCCACGAAAGCTGTTTTTGATGTCGATGAAAAAGAAGTAAAAAATCTCTGGAACGCGCTGGATACTTTCCGGGAAAAGGAAAAAATATGGGAAGTGCGCATCCCGCCCCTGCCTGATGTCATGCTCGGAGCCGGGGTGTCGCGCGCCATGGGATCAAGAATCAGGCAGCTCAAAGTGAAAAAGGTATTTCTGGTAACCGACCCCTTCATGCAAAAAAGCGGGCGCGCCGCAGAAATTGAAAAAATTCTGACAGCCGCCGGTTTGGAAACTCATCTTTTTTCTGAAGTTCAGCCGGATCCGCCGCTGGAACTGATCGAGAAAGCGGGCGAATTATACCGGGAAAGCGGCTGTGACGCTATTTTAGGCCTCGGCGGCGGCAGTTCACTCGATACGGCAAAAACACTTGGCCTGCGCGTTACTCACGGCGGCGATTTACGCCAGTATGAAGGAATCCTGGGCGGCAGCGCCAAAATTAAGCCGATCTTTCCGCCGATAATATGCGTTCCGACTACCTCCGGCACGGGCAGCGAAGTCAATCCCTGCGCCGTTTTAACCGACAAGCAGCGTGATTTGAAATTCATCCTAATGAGCAACCACTTCATTCCGAAGCTGGCGGTTGTCGATCCGCTTTTATGCAAGACCATGCCGCCTGCTTTGACGATTGAATCCGGAATTGACGCCCTGGCGCACTGTATTGAAGGATATGTATCACTCGCCACCCCTTATCATCCTTATTTCGAATCCATGGCGCTCTATGGCGTGAAATTAATCGGCAGAAGTCTGATTCCCGCTTATAAAGACGGCAATAACATTCCCGCGCGCACGGACATGTGCATGGCGGCAATCTGCGGCGGTCTTGCTTTCTTAAAAGGCCTGGGCATCGGCCATGCCATCACGCACACGCTGGGCGCGCACTATCATATGCCGCATGGCCGCGCGGCGATCTTCGGTCTTTTATGCTTTGTCAAAGCCAACAAAGAAACATGTAGGGAACAATTTGCCGATATGGCTTATCTGATTAACCGCGTCAACGATCTGGAGCAAAGCTTGCTCTATCTATACAAGGAACTCAATATTCCGCTCAGTCTTAAAGCGCACGGCATTAAAAAAGAAGATCTAAAGGGAATCGCCTTTTTCGCTTCGCGCGACGCGGTCAATATGGCAACGGATCCCACAACGCCCGGCCAGCAGAAAATTGTGGAGCTGCTGACGCAAATTTATGAATAAAATTTTCCCAAGGAGATTAAAATGGAATTTAAATACGATTTGCGAGATTTAAAATTCATTCTCAAGGAGTGGCTGCCCGCCGAAGAAGTTTTCGCCTGCGAGCGCTTCCAGGGAAACTTCACCCTTGGCGATGTCGATATGCTCCTTAATGAAGGATATAAAGTTGCTAAAGAAATTCTTAATCCGATCAACGCTCCCGGCGATAAAATCGGCGTAAAGCTGGTGAACGGTCAGCCGGTGCCTGTTCCCGGGTTCAAAGAGGCCTATCAGTTTCTGCAGCAAAACGGCTGGGGCTCATCGAGCGAATGCATCAAAATCGAAACAGGCATGCCGCTTATTTTGTACAAGGCAATATTTGAGATGAACACCGCCGCCTGCCCTGCCCTTACTTCCTGTATCAAATTAACCAGCGGCGCTGCCAATCTTATTTTACGTTTTGGAACTCAGAAGGACCATGACATGTTTATTCCCAAGATGCTTTCCGGTGACTGGCAGGGAACCATGTGCCTAACCGAGCCGAATTTCGGCTCCGACACGGGCGATATCATCACGCGCTCTTACCCGACGGAAGATCCGCGCGTCTGGAAAATCAAAGGCACGAAAATGTTTATCACCGCGGGCGATCAGGGCACGGGAGAAAACACCATTCATCTGGTTCTGGCCCGTCCGGAAAAAGGCGCTCCCGGCTCACCCGGCATCGGTTTATATATCGTTCCCAAATTCTGGGTGAATGATGACGGCTCGATGGGAGCACCCAATGACGTAACCACCGTCAGCCTGGAGCATAAAATGGGTCTGCACGCGCAGGCTACCGCCCTTTTGAATTTCGGCGATGAAGATAATTGCCGGGGGATTATGCTTGGCCCGCCCCCTGATGAAAAAGGTTATTCCAAAGGACTGGCGATGATGTTTCATATGATGAATGAATCGCGTATCGGCACCGGTCATAACTCCAATTCGCAGGCCGCGGCCGCCTGTTATTTTGCCGCGCAATACGCCACGGAACGCATTCAGGGGCGTCCATTCGGCATCAAAAACGCCGAGCGCGTGCCAATTATCAAGCATGAAGACATCCGCCGGATGATTCTGGATATGAAAGCCACGGTGGAAGGCATTCGTGCGATGATCTTCAAGGGTTTTTATTTCCTTGATATTGAAGGAAATTCATCCGATAAAGAAAAAGCCCGCAAATACGCTGAGTTTGCCGAAATTCTTACACCGCTGGTTAAAGGCTATGGCAGCGAAGCCAGCCTGGGAGTAATCGCTCAGGCCATTCAGATTTTGGGCGGCGTCGGCTATTCCTCGGAATATCCGGTCGAACAATATCTTCGCGATTCCAAAATCCTGACCATCTGGGAAGGAACATCATTCATTCACGCCAATGATTTAATCGGCAGAAAAATGCGGATGAAAGACGGCTTGCCCTTCGCCAACTGGATGGCCTCAATTAAGGAATTTATCGACGCCAACATCAAAGCCGTAGGGTTTGAAAAAGAAATGAAAAACCTGGCTAAAGGCTTCCATGCCTTGACCGAAGTGAAATCGACTTATGATTCCTGGTATGAAAATATGGATAGCAAACGGCAGTTGATACCACTATATGCCCTGCGCGCCCTGTTTGTCTGCGCGCAGGTTTATGTCTCCTACTGCCTGATGGAACAAGCGCTGATTGCCGTCAAAAAATTGAAAGATGCAAAAAAAGGAACAAGCGACGCGATTTTCTACGAAGGAAAAATCGTTTCCGCCCGTTATTACTTAAACAACATTCTTCCCCAGGCGATTCTGACCACGGAACTGATTAAAAGTGAGGAAGACATTGTGCTGACCTGTCCGGAAGAATCACTTTTAATTAATTAATCAAAGGAGGATGTTCATGAGCTATACTACAATCATTGTCGAAAAAAAGGCCGAAGAAAAGCTGGGCATCATCACGCTTA
>JBBIHZ010000115.1:2962-6549 GCA_037446735.1 Deltaproteobacteria bacterium | reverse complement strand
ATTTCGTATTTTTCATCGGCAAGATTGGTATGCAGCGCTTCGGTATCGGCCTGTGAATATACCGCGACAGAAGTGATTCCCATATCCCGGCAGGTGCGGATCACGCGCACGGCTATTTCCCCGCGATTGGCGACGAGAATTTTTTGAATTTTGCCATAGATAAATTTCCTTTGCTGGAATGCCGCCGGACATATCCGGCGAGTCGCTAAATGGCATGAAGCATACCAAGCGCACAACAAAAATCGCCGGGCAATATTTCTGGAATGATAAGTATTTAAGATGGGACACAAAGCATCATTTGCCGAAAATAAAAATGGGGCTGCGTAATTGCTTTCACCCTGAGAAAATATTTACGCGGACGGCATGTGTGTCAAATTCAAGATTGACACCAGATAAGAACGCTGATAATGAAGCTCTTGGGGTGGCCAAGTGGTTGATTTTGGCCTGAGATCATACCCGTTGAACCTGCTCTGGGTAATGCCAGCGAAGGGAGAAAAGCAGATTTCTACCCTTTCTTCCTGTTACGCGGCGGAAAGGGTTTTTTATTTCACGTAAAGAGGAGAATAGTAATGACTTTTACCGCATCAAACATTTATCAATCTATTGAAGAAATACGTAAACAGGCGCCGGTTGTTCATAATATTACCAATTATGTGGCAATGAATAATTCCGCCAACGCATTGCTCGCGCTCGGGGCGTCGCCCGTGATGGCGCATGCCGAGGATGAAATGGAAGAGATGGTTGGAATCGCCGCGGCGCTGGTCATCAATATCGGGACGCTCAGCGAGGCCTGGATTTCCTCCATGTTCGAAGCCGCTCACCAGGCAAGAATTAAAGGCATCCCGATAGTTCTGGACCCGGTAGGCGCGGGCGCGACATCCTACAGGACGCAAACCGCGCGGGAATTGATCAGCTCTGAACCGCCGTCTGTCATTCGCGGCAACGCCTCGGAGATTATGGCTCTGTTTGATAATAAGGCGAAAACCAGAGGCGTCGACAGCGCGGCAAATTCGGGCGACGCGCTCGCCATCGCGAAAAAAATCAGCGCGGAAAGTAACTGTGTGGTCTGCGTGAGCGGCCAGACGGATTATGTCGTTGGCTGTGATAAGGTGATTAAAATTCACAACGGCCATCCTTTGATGACCAGGGTCACCGGTCTGGGGTGCACGGCATCGGCGCTGTGCGGCGCTTTCGTGGCGGTGGAAAAAGACGCGCACGTGGCGGTGGCCCAGGCCATGGCGGTTATGGGCATCGCGGGGGAAATGGCCGCGCAAAGAGCGGCCGGGCCCGGCTCGCTGCAGATGCATTTTCTGGACATTCTCTATGGCCTTGAGCAGGAAGATATTTCGCGACTTTTTAAAGTCGAGGAATAAGCCATGCGCGGGCTTTATCTGGTCACCGACCGTGAATTATGCCGCGGCAGGCCCTTGACGGAAATTGTCCGGCAGGCCGTGGAAGGAGGCGTGGCCTATGTGCAGTTGCGTGAAAAGGGCTTATCTTTTCGTGATTTTGTTGATGAAGCGCGGGAGATCAAAAAATTACTGGAGGCATACCATGTGCCGCTTATTATCAACGACCGCGTGGATGTGGCTTTGGCCTGCGGCGCGGCAGGCGTGCATTTGGGGCAGTCAGACATACCTTTTCCGGCGGCGCGCGCGGCGCTGGGGGAAGAAGCCATCATTGGCTTATCGGTGGAAACGTGGCCGGACGTCGAAGTAGCCGAAAAGGTCGACGTATCATACATTGCCGCAAGCCCAGTTTTCGCGACACCGACTAAAACGGATACCAAAGAGCCCTGGGGTCTGGAGGGATTAAAAAAAATAAAGAAGTTCAGCCGTCATCCGATAGTGGCGATCGGCGGCGTTAATGAAAAAAATATTTCTGCTGTAGTTGAAGCCGGCGCGGATTGTGTTGCCGTGGTTTCGGCGATATGCGCGGCGGATAATCCGCTAAGCGCCGCGCGACGTCTTTCACAACTAACTACTGAAGCCGCTGTTCGCTGCTCGCGTCTTTTTCGTTGATGGGGATATTCAACCCCGTCGCGGACCTGTTCTCCGGTGCCTGCTTTTCCCCTTCGGTTTTTTTACTGGCATCTCCCTGCTTTTTGCTGATGGACACGGTCGCGAGACCTGCGGCGATCTTCACTTTTTTCGCGTAGCGGCTCATAAAGGAAGTTCGGGAAATTTTCTTGAGCAGCGGCAGGGCTTCCGGCGCCCCGATGTTGCCCAACGCCGCGCATATTTTTTCCTCGAAATCATCACGCAAATCAGATGAGACCGCTTTTCTTTCATCGAGCATTTTTAATAATTCAGAAACTGCTTCCGCGCTTTTGGCGTTTCCCAGCGTTTCAACTATATCCAGTTTGAATTGATCATCCGCGTAAGCCAAAACATCGAGAAGAATGGGACCTCTTTGCGCGCCGCCCGTCTTGTAGATGCTTCTGAGCGCTTCAGTGCGCAGCTGCTTGTTTTCATGGATTAATAACGGCTTCAACGATTCCGCGCTGCTTTCATTGCCGACATGTCCCATAATGTAAGCCATGTTGCGCAGATAATACCAGGGAGCGGGTTTTGACAGCCTCTCTCTGATTACCGGAATAGCTCTTTGTCCCAGGCCCAGGAAAAGTTTGATAATACGCACGCGTTCATCGCTGTCTGTTTTGCCGCGCAGGACATCGAGAATTCGATTCATGGCGAGATCTCCCAGCCTGACCAGAACACTCCCTGCCTCAAATTGTCTTTCCGGATCCTTGGCGCTGGTGTTGAACGTCTTCAAGAGGACATTAATGTTGCTTTCCGTCGCCAGCGAGCGAATAATGCCCAGGGAAATTTCGTGCGCCTTGTTGTTTTTTTCGATAATTCCGGCGCTGATGCAGCTGAATACATCCAGGATCGGCAGAGCCTCGCCAAAGCGCCTTTCATCTATTAAGTTTTGCACAAGACTTTTTAAATGATCACAGATTCTTTTGTAGGCGTATGTCGATAAAGTTTCGGATTTTATCCAGTCGACGAGCATGGGGGATAATCTTTCCAAAAGCTTAATGCGACGTTCCGGTGTCAATAGCCCGATAATGTCGGCAAGCGCGGCGGATGATTTAGAACGTATCTCCTGATTTTTTTCGGTCAGGCTATTGACAAGTCTGCTGATGATCAAAGCCATCATTTCATGCTCTTTATCCGCGTCCAACTGGTCAAAAATCACCGGCATATCGACGAGTAATGTTTCATCGAGAGGCTTTTGTTCATCGTTGATGAAGCCGCGCACTTTTTCTTTCAATTGCGCGGCATTATCAATCTTTTCTGCTTTCTTCTGCTGCTCGGCAGTTTCAGGTTGTTGCTTTGCCGGTCTTGTTGCAGGGCTTTTCGCCGGGGTGACCTGTTTGGTGATTGCTTTAGGGTCGCCATCACTTTGCGGCGTGGCTAGCCGGCCTTTTGGCCCCAAGGTAATATTCAAATCAGGAAAAAGCGATCCAGCCCGCTCATGCGCGGATTTTTCTTTAAACAGATATCTGTTCAATGCCCCGCCAAATAGATTGCCGATATCCTGATTTTTTAGCCACGCCGTTATACCCGGGCCCATGGCTGAAA
>JBBIHZ010000115.1:0-2952 GCA_037446735.1 Deltaproteobacteria bacterium | reverse complement strand
GATCTGCTGGGCGATTTTTTCCTTTTCGGCTTTTTCCAGAAAAGAGGTGGCTTTATCAATTATAGAGAGCATACCGGCAACGCGCTTGGCTGCGTGTTCAACGGAAAAAGCCGCGTGCGGTTGTGCAATATCCGCTAAACTGGACAGAAATGTTTTTAACAGAAGATCAACTTTTTCGACGGCCTGTTCAATTTTTTCTATTTCATCCACCTCTTCCTTATTGGCGCGCAGAAAAGACCGAATGATTTTATCATCGGTAATATCAAGCGGGGAAAGAATTTGATGCTTGCCCGGCTCCTTTGACGCCGGGGCTGACATCATTTCTTTGTTGAGCGAAATATGAGTTATTTTTTTCTTGTCAAAAACTTTGCGCAGGTCTTCCACAGATTGTACACTCTTTGGCTTTTCCGCGAAAGTTTCCAAAAAAGCGGTCAGTTCTTCTTTGCTCAGGGCTTTTTCAATAACGATCCTGTCAACACGAAACTCCCGCAGTAGCTTGATAAACGCATCCACCTGCCAGATATCCTCGCCGGGTTTTTTTAACTCCTCAGCGCCCAATAGCAGGCCATATCCTGATTTTTGCAAAACCAGTGGCGATTCCGCCTGCAGCATAATGGTGAGATTATGGTAAATTTTTTCAATAATGGCTTTGATCTTGGCACTGCTTGCCGGGTAGACGCGCATATTTTTTACGGCTGTATTGATACTGATAAGCGCGTCTAGCATTTTTTGTTTAATTTGGATTGTTTCCATCATTTCCCTGACTTCTCAACAGCTCGATTTCACTGTAAGCATAGGAGAAGTGAAAAAGCGTGTCAAGATAAATTCTCAATCAAATTTAGTGTTTACCATGCACGCCGAATTTTTCCTTAATTATTCCATTGTCATTGACAGACGCTTTTTTTTCTCCTATATTCAAAAAATAGACGATCAAACAGCGTCAGCTCTAAAATTTATTCTCTCGTAAAATAACGGCATAGGGCGGAGAAAGGCGGGGAAATAATTATGAAAAAAATATTGGTTATCGGTGCTTCTCTTATCGGCTTGTTTTTATTACTGGTTATTGTCGCCAGTATTATTATCATGATTAAGGTGGACAGGCTCTTTATTGCTGCGCAGATGTCCAAAGCGCTCAATCGCCAGGTTTATATAGAAGAGATTAACGCAGATATTTTTTCTCTCGTTTCCGGGATTGAAATAAAAAACGTCGCCATTTCCAATTTTAAAACACCGCAGCAACTGGCTTCCCTGCAGGGAAAACCTGTCGCCCCGGCGGATCTTTTTGCCGGCATGGAGTCCCTGCGCTTCAAAGTCAGATTCCTGCCCCTGCTGAAAGGGGAAATTGACTTAAGTGAGTTTGTTCTTTATTCGCCGGTGATCAATATATCCCGCGACAGGCAGGGAACGCTCAATATTGACGATTTAATCAAGGCGAAAGATAAAAAACCGCCTCAGGAAAAAAAACCGGCGGCGCAACCTTCCCGGCCGCTTAGCGCCGACGATTTGCCTGTGGCCATTAAAGTCGGTCAGGTGGGCATGCGTAACGGCACAATAAACTATTATGATGGTAAGGCCGGACAGACTTTTCAGATATACAAACTGACTACTCTCGCCTATGACATCGCAATCGATCCCAAGGAGCTCGAGAAAAAAGACATTGTAAAACTCAAAATGGGTATGGGCATCAAAACAGTAGGGCCGATGAAAACAGGCAGCGTCCAGAGCTTTGATGTTACCTTTGATGCCACAGGCCATCTGATACCGTTTGATGTTAAAACGCGCCTTCTGGATCCGGAAGCGGCGCTTCGTGTTTCCGTGCCGGATGGCGAAATTACCGGTCTACAGATATTCAATTCCATTGCCGCTATTCCCATTTTGGGCGATTACCTGGGGCAATATATTTCTTTTTTGAAGGGCAAACAGCAATGGAGCAATTCCCGCGAAACCGGGGCCGATCTGCGCTACAAAGCCGGCAACGCTGAGTTTAAAAACGGTAAGTTGGCGCTGAAAGAAGCTGATTTTCTCTTTGACGGAGCGATGAATACCGGATCCAAAGCCCTGGATATGAATCTTAATATGACGATGCGCAAGGAAATCAATGATAAAGTCAAAGAAGCGCTGGCGAAAAACATTGAAGCGGCCATCAAAAGTCCCGAGGTGAAAAAATACACGGATAGCAGTCAATTGGCCCAAGCCGCCATGCGGCCGATGCTCAACAAAGACGGCATGATTGACTTGAAGTTTAATGTCGGCGGCACCACAGCAAAAACAAATGTTAAACTGGTGCAGCCGCAGCTCAACTCACTGGGTGAGATCGCAAAAAATTCCGCGGGTGGCATTTTAAGGGACGCGGGCATGAAAGCCGGCAAACAGCTTTTAGGGGAAGAGAAGGGAAAAGTCCTCGACAGCGTACAAGATTTATTCAAGAAGAAATAACCAGCCGGATACCGGCCGTAAGATGGAATCGTCTCAGACGGATTTCTTTGTCTTTTTTTCGGCTGTTAAAATAACGCCTTCCTTTTTCAGATGATTGATGTCTTTCTGGCGGTAACCGATTTCCTTCATTATCGCGGCGGTGTCTTGTCCGAGTAAAGGCGCCACGCGGCTTGGGCTTGCCGGTGTTACGGAAAATTTCAAGGGAACGCCTAGGCCTTTGATTCTTCCGCAGTGCGGGTGTTGTTGCTGAAAAATCATGCCGCGCGCCCTGAGTTGAGGATCATTTTCCATTTCCTGAAGCGCTAAAACCGGCGTCATGCAGACATCAGCTTTTCCGGCCGCAGAAATCCACTCCTCTCTTTTTTTTGTGCGTAGCAGCGCGGCTATTTCCCGGCGCAAATTGTCAGCCTCATCACCAATGACGAACTGCTTGTCCAGCCATTGCGGTCGCCGCATAAAATTGCAGAAATTTTTCCAGAATTTTTCTTCCAAAATCCCCAGAGCGATATCTTTGCC
>JBBIHZ010000114.1:0-6565 GCA_037446735.1 Deltaproteobacteria bacterium | reverse complement strand
TAAGGGCGGCGATAATCGAATACGAAGGCTCAAAATTTATGCCGGTGGGTGAAGTGGGAGAACTGATTCTCAATGGCCCGAATATTATGCAGGCATACTGGAAGAGGCCGGAAGAAACCAAACAATCACTGATCGATATCGATGGCGAAAAGTGGCTGAGAACCGGTGATATTGTCAGCATGGACGAAGACGGCTATTTCCATTTCTTTGACCGCAAGCGCGATTTGATTAAGTTTAAAGGATATTCAGTATTCGCCCGTCACGTGGAAGAAGTGCTCTATAAACATCCGCAGATTAAAGCGGCCGGCGTTGTCGGCATTCCCGATCCCAAAGTCGGCAACATCATTAAAGCTTACGTTGTGCTGGAAAGCGAAGCGCGCGGCAAAATATCCGAAGAAGATGTCATTAATTTCTGTACGGAAAACCTGGCCCATTACAAGGTTCCAAAAATAATCGAGTTCCGCGGTGAGCTGCCGAAAACGGATGTGGGTAAGGTTTCACGCAGGGAATTAAGAGAAGAAGGGGAGGCCTAATTGTATGAGCCAAGCTTTTTTGGAAGTTAAGGGGATTACGAAGAAATTCGGCGGTCTCACGGCAGTAAACGACGCGACATTTTCCATGGACCGTCATCAGATCATTGGTCTGATTGGTCCTAATGGCGCGGGAAAAACAACACTATTGCGCTTAATGACCGGCATTCTGAAGCCGGACAGCGGTAGTGTTCGCTTTCAGGGTAAAGAAATGGCCGGAAAAAAGACATGGGATATTGTAAATGCCGGTATGGTTTCCACTTTCCAGAATATGAGGCCATTCCGCAGACTGCCCATTATTGCCAATGTTATGGTAGCCTGCCTCAGCCCACGCGCTTTGAAAAGAGGAGAATGGGTCAAAAAAATCGAAGCCAAAGCAATGGATGCCCTGGAATTTGCCGGTATTTCCGATATGGCCAAGGAAAAAGCGTCTGTTCTTTCTCAGGGTGACCTTAAGCGCCTGGAAGTGGCGCGCGCCATCGCCACGGAACCGGAACTTTTATTGCTCGACGAGCCTTTTGGCGGTTTAAGCCCGGCAGAGACGGATCTCATGGCCAAATCAATCAAGCGCTTGCATAAAGGCGGTCGTTTCGGACGCCTGCACAGCGAAGGTCCGGCTATGATTATTGTTGAACACAAACTGCATTGGCTGATGCAGATTGCCAGCCGCATCATCGTCTTGAGTTTTGGAACGATTATCGCAGACGGGACACCCGATGAAATTATTAAAAACCCGACAGTTATTGAGGCTTATCTCGGACAAGGAGGTAACTAACTTTGCTACTCGAAGTTTCTAAAGTATCAGTTTGGTATGATAAGGCCATGCTCATTAATAACGTGAGTATGGGCGTGGATCAGGGAGAGTTGGTCAGCTTGGTTGGCCCGAATGGAGCCGGGAAATCCACCCTGCTTCGGACAATCACCGGTTTGGTAGCATGGGAAAAGGAACTTACCAAGAGATCAACACATGGCGAAATTAGACTGGAAGGACAGATAACCTTTGATGGCGAACGCATTGACCATGTGCCTGCGCATGAAATCGTCAAAAGAGGCCTGATACTTGCGCCTGAAAGAAGAAGACCTTTTAAGGAAATGACGGTTATCGATAATCTGATGGTCGGCGCCTATCTGATTCATGACAAAGCCAACATCGAAGAAAATCTGGAAAAAGTTTATCAGCTCTTTCCTGTGCTCAAAGACAGATCTCATCAGGTTTCCGGAACGCTTTCCGGCGGTGAACAGCAGATGCTTGCCGTGGGCAGAGCGTTAATGTCGAATCCAAAATTACTATGCATAGATGAACCCTCAACCGGCTTGGCGCCTATACTGCGTCAGGAAGTGTTTCAGAGGATAAAAGAGATCAGCAGCCTGGGCATTACCGTACTTTTGGTAGAACAGGAAGTAAGTTCGGTTTTCAAAATGGCGACGCGTAATTACGTTCTTTCCGCCGGCAAAATTATCGCCGAAGGCAAGGGTGATGAATTGCTGGAAAACGAATTGCTGCGAAAAACTTATCTGGGTATGTAAAAAAGCAGTTTCTTCAAAACATTATGAAAAAAGTGCCATTCTCCATTGCCAATGGTGAATGGCACTTTTTATTTTTTACGGGCAGTGTTGTTGGCGCTTCCGGCTACAAGGAAAGCTTCAAAAAATCAATGGTTTTCTTTCTCGAAATATTATGTCAGACTGTTAAAAAGTGATTAAATAATATTTCATCATTTTATTTATGGACGTGAAAAATTCCTCTGAGAAATCAAAAGTGGCCAAAGCCGCAAGTATTGTCGGCGCGGCAACGATGATCAGCCGTATTTTCGGCCTGCTGCGCGATATCGTTATTGCGGCATTTTTTGGCGCCGGGTGGAAAACGGATGCCTTCTGGGTTGCCTATCGCATCCCCAATATGTTGCGCCGTCTGCTGGGTGAAGGGGCGCTTACCATTTCTTTCGTTCCGGTTTTCACAGAATATCTGCAAAAAAAAAACAGACAGCAGGCCATTGAATTTGCGTCCGTAATTTTCACGCTCTTATCTGTTTTTTTGGCCTTGATAACTCTGGCAGGGATTATTTTATCTCCTGTTATTGTCGGTTTGATTGCTCCCGGATTCATCAGCGAGCCTCAACAATTTACCCTGGCGGTTTTTTTGAATCGATTGATGTTTCCGTATATATTTTTTATTTCGCTCGTTGCCCTGTGCATGGGCATTCTTAATTCTTTCCGCCACTTCGGCGCTCCCGCCTTGTCGCCCGTCATGCTTAATGTCGCCATGATTGCCTCGGCTTTTCTTCTGAAGGATTATTTCGCCGAGCCGATCACCGCGCTGGCCGTAGGCGTGGTGATCGGAGGGTTTCTTCAGCTCGTCATGCAGTGGCCGTTTCTGCTTAAGTACGGGGTTAAATTCAAAATAAAACTTGATTTGCGACATCCGGGGCTGAGGCAAATAGGCTATTTGTTCATGCCCGCCGTGTTTAGCGCTTCCGTTAACACGCTTAATGTTTTTGTCGGGACGATTCTTGCATCGCTTCTTCCTTATGGCAGCGTGACATATCTTTTTTACGCTGACCGCGTGATGGAATTGCCCCTTGGGGTTTTCGCCATTGCTATCGGAACGGCGACGTTACCCAGTTTTTCACACCAGGCAACTAATAACAATACTTCCGAATTGAAAACAAGCTTGGCCTTTTCCCTGCGCCTGATGTTATTTCTGATTATTCCTGCGATGATCGCGCTCATGGCGCTAAATCAGCCTATTATTTCGGTTTTATTTCAGCGGGGCGCTTTTGACGCCACGGCCTCATTGCTTACCGGCCAGGCATTGTTCTGTTACGCCATCGGGTTGTGGGCATTTGCGGTGGTGCGCATTTTCTTTTCCGCCTTTTATTCGTTGCAGGATTCTAAATGGCCCATGAAGGCGGCCTTTATTTCCTTTGGCGTAAACATTTTAGCCAGTGTTCTTCTTATGTATCCGCTGAAGCATAACGGGCTTGCCCTGGCTAATTCTTTGGCGGTTACCGTAAATGTTTTTGTGCTTGCGGCGGCGCTGAAGAAAAAAATAGGACCTTTTTTGGATAAGGAATTTTATAAAGCGATTCTGAAAATCATTACGGCGTCTTTGATTATGCTCGCGGCGATCTTGCTTGTGAGCGTTTATTATCCCTGGAACATGGCGGCTGGCTTTAAGGAAAAGCTGTCTTACCTGCTGTTGGTAATCAGCGCGGGGGGCACAGTATTTCTGGTGAGCGCTTATTTATTAAAAATTCCGGAAGTGAAAAAAGTAAGTAGCTTAATGAAGCAGCGTTTTCGGCCGCAGTAGAGCAGATCTGGCGGATAAAATCATTGACTTCGATTTGTCAAAATGGTAACTCACAACGTCTTGTTAAAAAAGATATTTTTATTTTAGTAATGAATCATGTTGGATATCAAGTATTTAAGACAAAATGTTGATATAGTTAAAAAGAAACTGCGCCAGCGGGGGCAGGCGATTGATTTTGACCGCTTTCTCAAACTCGACCAAGAAAGAAGGGATATTTTAATCTCCGTGGAAGCGTTGCGTAATGAGCGCAATGACGCTTCCAAGGAAATCGGACGGCTGAAAAAAGAAAAAAAGGACGCGACCGAACTGATTGCCCAGATGGGCGCTGTTTCGGACAAAATAAAAAAGCTGGATGAAGACTTAAAAAGCGTTGAAGAGAAGCTGAATAACTTTATGCTTCTTGTTCCCAATGTCCAGCATGAATCAGTTCCGGCGGGCAGCGGCGAGAACGATAATGTTGTTGTTCGCTTGGGGGGAGCAAAACCGTTTTTTAATTTTGATCCTAAAGAACACTGGGAAATCGGTGAAAGATTAAACATTCTGGATTTCACCCGCGGGGCAAAAATTGCAGGGGCTCGCTTTACCCTATACAAGGGGCTTGCGGCGGCCATGGAACGGGCGCTCATAAATTTCATGCTGGAGTTGCATGCGTGTGAACATGGATACACGGAGGTGCTCACGCCGCTTATGGTAAACCGCGAAAGCATGACCGGAACCGGTCAGTTGCCCAAATTCGCCGAGGATCTTTTTAAGATAGAAGGAATGGAATACTATCTGATTCCGACGGCGGAAGTCCCGGTGACCAATATATACCGCGATGAAATATTGGAAGAAGAGCAATTGCCGATTTACTTGGTGGCTTATTCGCCTTGTTTTCGTTCCGAAGCCGGCTCCTACGGGAAAGATACGCGCGGATTGATCAGGCAGCATCAGTTTAATAAAGTGGAAATGGTGAAATTCACCAGACCGGAAGATTCCTATGAAGAGCTGGAAAAACTAACGGCTAACGCCGAGGAAGTTTTAAACAGGCTGGGGATACATTATCGCACTGTTTGTTTGTGCGCCGGGGATTTGGGTTTTTCTTCCGCGAAAACTTATGACGTGGAGGCATGGATGCCGGGGCAAAATGTCTACCGTGAAATATCCTCGTGCAGTAATTTTGAAGATTTCCAGGCGCGGCGCGCTTCTATTCGCTTCAGGCGTGAAGGAAGCGGAAAGGTTGAGTTCGTGCACACGCTGAACGGTTCCGGACTCGCGGTAGGCAGGACAGTTGTGGCGATATTGGAGAATTATCAGCAGGCGGACGGCAGTGTTGTAATTCCGTCGGCGCTGCGGCCTTATATGGGCGGACGGGAAAAGATATCGCCGTGAAAGAGGACGGCATTTTTAAAAGAAAAAATGGAGGGATGGCCGAGAGGTCGAAGGCGGCGGTCTTGAAAACCGTTGGACGAAAGTCTCGCGGGTTCGAATCCTGCTCCCTCCGCCAGTAATAATCAGGCAAAGCGTAAAAATTAATTGATGTTTTGCGCGGCTTATTCAGAGCGACCGGATAAAAAGCGGAGAGATGGCTGAGTGGTCGAAAGCGATCGCCTGCTAAGCGATTGTACGCCCCTAAAAGGTGTACCGCGGGTTCAAATCCCGCTCTCTCCGCCAGAATAAAAACGGAGTGTTGCGTGTAAGGATATTGCGGGGTTCACCCGGCATACGCCGGGTAGTCCGGCGCATGCCGGGTGAACCCCGCTCTCTCCAATTCTTTTATCTAATCAGCTAAATTCATTTGCCAACGGAGTGATAAAGATTAATGAATCTGGGGAATAACTTTGTTCTTCTGGAGACGCACAGAAAAGACAAAGATAACAAGAAAAATATACTTTTTACCGATCCTGTAGATATTATAACAGCTTATCAAAAAGATGATCTGTCAACAAGCTTTCAAATTATTGACAAATATATGCGGCGGGGGTTTTATGTCGCGGGATTTATTTCCTATGAAGCAGGTTATCTTCTGGAAAATGTCCTGCGCCCTTATCTGCCGCAGACAGACGAGCCGCTGCTCTGGTTTGGCGTGTACAAAACACCGCAAGTCAGCGATAAGCCTTTTATCGCCAAATTAAACGGAGATTACTATTTAACCGCCCCTGAGCTATCTGTTAATCGCAATGATTACAAAATGCAAATAAAAGCAATAAAAGATTTCATCAGGATGGGTCATGTATATCAGATTAATTATACATTAAAGAATAAATTTAATTTTTATGGGGACGTGGCTTCCTTTTACAAGACGCTTAAGGATAATCAGCAAGTATCGTATTCGGCCTTGATAGGTCGTCAGGATAAATATATTGCCTCCCTTTCGCCAGAGCTTTTTTTCAGAATTTCCAATAATAAAATTAAAGTTAAACCGATGAAAGGCACTGCGCCAATTATGTATCCTTCGCGGCGGTTGCTTCATGACGGAAAAAACATGAGCGAAAATGTGATGATTGTTGATCTGCTGAGAAATGATTTGGGCAAAATTTGCGTGCAGGGGACGGTAAAAGTCGATAAACTTTATGATGTCGAGAGATACGGCACTTTATCGCAGATGACATCAACGATTTCCGGAAAACTGCGCTCAGAAATCAATACGTTTGATATTATCAAAAATATTTTCCCTTCCGGATCCGTCACGGGTCGACCTCGGCGCCGTGAGCGTCAAGGCGACGACGACCGAGGGCCTCGGCTT
>JBBIHZ010000113.1:0-6620 GCA_037446735.1 Deltaproteobacteria bacterium | reverse complement strand
AGCGCAATGAGATTGAACACACCAAGACCAAGGCTAGAAGTCCCCAGACCAACGGCATTTGCGAAAGGTTTCACCAGACGATTCTCAATGAGTTTTACCGGATTGTTTTCAGAAAAAAGGCATACAGCGATCCGGATGTCTTACAAACGGATCTGGATGAGTATATAAACCGTTATAACCATGAACGGACGCATCAGGGGAAACGCTGTCAGGGCAGGACGCCGATGCAGACTTTCATCGACGGCAAACAGCTTTTTGCCCGAAAGAATTTGGATAACATGATGGCGGCATAACAAACAGCGGACAATACCGGAGACTGACCTCTGTCAACGCAAGTATAGTTCAGGACATAGACTGGAAGGTGCAGCCTAGTTTTTCTAAACCAATTCTTCCCTAGCAATGGCCACTATAAGGCTGGGGAACATGACATTGATCTTTTACAGTCACATCACTTAGGTGTGCTCTTATGGGGTAGTGTCAAGAATCTTTCGCGCTTTTTGTTTTAGTATCTCACCGATCCGATAATCAGCAAGCCAAGCGATCGGGGAGTCCTTAAAACCCCCAGAGCGCTTGGCGTTTATGCCATTTCCATGATGTTTTCTGTCAATCGTTCCATATTCAAATATTGCCGTGTGCCCCACCTGGTGGCTGAAACATGCCGAAGTCTGGCGGCAACCAGCATCAAAGCGGATTGCCCGTCCGGGAATGCTCCAACAACTCGCGTTCTGCGCCTGATTTCTCTCATCAGCCTTTCCAGTGGATTATTCGTCCGTAAAGATCGCCAATGCTGAGTGGGAAAGACATAATAACTCACTGTCTCCTTTCAGCCAGATCCCGTCTAAAAAGACGTATATGTATGTTCTTTCAATTGCGGCATTCATCCATTGCTCTATCCGCGCATAAACTTTCTTGTTGAGATTGGAAACGGTCCCGGGACTAACCCGTGTCCCCCACAGCGCCTCGGTGATGCCTTCTACCCGTCGGACCGAAACACCCGCCAGGTACATCTCAATCAAGGCTTCTTCCACCGAACTTTCCCGGCGCTTGTACCGTTCAATGATGGCCACCTCAAAGGTCAGCGTCCGTAATTTGGGCATCTGTAATTGAACCGGCTCCGCTTTAGTCTCCAGATTCCGCTTATAGTAGCCTGCACGGGTATCCTGGCGCTTTTGGGTCCGCTCGTAACGGCTTGCCTGGCACAGCTGATCCGCCTCCGCGTCCAGTAAGGCATTGAGCGTCTCTTCCACGGTCCCCCGCACAACTTTATCCGGATGACGGGTTAACTGCTTCTGCTCGATCCGAATAATCTGACCTGATTTTACCCCTTTGTTTTCCTTTAACGATTTGCTAGTCTCCATGGGTAGCCCTCCTGACGGTATCGCTTTTGTCTTTGAACAACAAAATCTTTACCAGATTGAGGGCTACTTCTCAAAAAATGTGCGGAAAATATTATACGTTATCAGCGGTCGTTTTTTCCGGAGAAAGGTTATGATTATATGCTGAACGCCTGGGCATTCGCGACGAGAAAACATCCAGATTGAAAATTAAAAATATTTGGCGAAGGATATTTAAAAGAAGCTATTCAAAAAAATAATTGACAAAGAGAACTTACGGGATTCTGTTTTTGGGAGGGTCTATTTGGCGAAATTGCAGAAGAATACACTAAATCATCTATTTTTTAATGTCATCTAGAAACGAAGGATGGCCTATGGCAAAGCTGGAGGCTATGGCATGTGGCCTTCCTGTAGTTTCATTCAATACGTCTGCGGGGCCAAGAGAAATTCTCGGCGATTATTACGGTTTGACGGCAGAATGTTATAATATTGAAGATGTGGCTTTTAAATCTTTGCGCAATGATGGAAGATGAATCTTTGAGATCTGTTTATCAGATAGAAGCATAAAAAGAGATCTAGATTATAATGCCGAAAAAATTATAGGTATATGGAATAATATTTTTAATCAGGATTGAGGTAATAGTAAAAGGCAATAGTGATTATTATCTTGCTCCCTCTTTTTTCAAAACAACGAAAATTGTTTTGATCATGATGATAATATCCAGCCAAAGATTCCAGTTTCGCACGTACCAGGAATCAAGTTCCAAGCGCTGTTGATATGAAGAATCGCTTCTGCCGCTCACCTGCCAGAGCCCCGTAATGCCCGGCGGCACGGAATGAATGGTTTCGCGGCAGTCTTTGAGCCATTCCCATTCGCGCTCAATATAAGGGCGCGGCCCGACCAGGCTCATGTCGCCTTTTAAAATATTTATTATCTGTGGTATTTCATCAAGAGAAGTCCGGCGCAGGAAATTGCCTAGAGGTGTCACGCGTGGATCATTTTTGAGTTTCCAGTGATTTTCCCATTCTTCTTTTGCCCGGAGGTCTTCGGCCAGAATCCTTTCCAGTCGCTCAGCCGCGTCATTATACATTGTTCTGACTTTGCAGCAGATGAATGTTTTGCGATTTCTCCCTATGCGTTCCTGTCTGAGGATTGCCGGTCCGGAAGATAATAATTTTATCAGCAAGGCAATAATCATCATGGGGAAGATCAGCAGGAGAAATAATAAGATTCCCAGGAAATAATCAATGGTTCTTTTGGTGTAATAATTTAGCGGCTGTGCCAGATTGTTTTTGATTTCAAAAGCAAACACCTGATCCTGAAAAAAATGGCGCAGTTCGGTGCCCATGACGGCCATGTACTTTTATTCCTTGGAAAGTTCCCGTGGAATTGCTTTCTCGCGCGTCAAAAAAACCGATAATCCGGTAGCCGAGGTTTTTTTCTTTATGAAGGGCTTCGAGCGCTAAACGCCCCGCATCATTCACGCCGATGATTATCGCGTTATTTCTTAGGACCCCGGATTTAAATAGTAATTTTTTAGCTGTTGTTCTCAGCAAGGGGAAAATTATTAAAGGCAATAATCCTATCAGCACGATGACTGCTCGGGATATAATATCACCGATTTTTCCGAGGAAGAAAATTGCCGGAAGCGCGGGCGTGGAAAACAGGGTAACCTTCCAGAGCATTCTCACTTCTTCCCAGAAGGAAAATTTTCTTGTATATGCCCCTTCGTATATCAGCACCGCCAGCCACAAGGGAAAAAAGTAAGCCATATTCGGCTTCGATCAATAAAGTGGGAAGAAGGCCAGGAATAATGATAGAGAGAAATTCACGTATAAATATTGCCAGAAGAACAATGATCGAAAGTATCGTGATGTCAGACACGAATAAAACGACTGTGCCCAACATTCTTTTGTATGAACGCATCAGTTGATATTAAGCTGGTCGAGTGTCATTTGCAAAAAAATAAAAAGCTTGATTTAATGTATAATCAAGAAGCTCAGCGGTGTCAAACATTTAGGGACGCGCGATTATCTTGTTGAAAAAGAATATTATCTCTGCTAAAGAGGACGATATTTTGCGGAGGTAGTGACGTATTAACTTATCGGATTTATTAAAGGATTCTATCGAAAAATATAAAGACCGGCCGGTTATTGTTTTCGAGAATCAGAGAATTAATTACGGTGAACTGGGCAGATCAGTCAATGCCGCGGCGCATATATTAAGACAAGCAGGAATAGTTAAAGGCGACAAAGTCGCTCTGGTTCTGCCCAATATTCCAGAGTTCTTTTATTTCTATTTCGCGGCGGTGAAACTGGGCGCGGTAGCCGTGCCCCTTAATACATCTTCAACGCCGTATGAATTAAGCCATCTTTTGGACAACAGCGACACGAAGGTGTTGGTGGCGACGGAGCCCGCCCGCAGGCGCTATGAAGAAATCCGGGATAAGCTGATCACCTGTAAAAAAGTTATCATTGTTGATGGGCCGGCGCAGGTTGAGTCTTTTAAAAAAACGCTAAGCAGCGGAGATATCCCTGAAATCAGTGAAAAGATAACCCACGATGATCCCGCCGCCATAATTTACACCTCCGGCCTTACCGGCAAGGCCTTAGGCGCAGTACTTACGCACCGTAATCTTTATTCGCAATCTCACCTGACGCAGACTTATGTTAAAAGAACCCATAAAGATGTAGGGCTTTGTCTAATTCCTCTTTTTCATTCTTTCGGCGCTACGGTCAATATGATTAATGTCGTGCGCGCCGGTTGCAGCGTGGTGATGATGGACAGATTCACCATGGACGGGCTTTTCGGAGCCATTCAGAAGGAAAAAATAACGTATATCTGCGCCGTGCCCCGGCTTTATCTGGGAATGATTTTTCACGAAGGAGCGGGTAATTTCGATATAAGCTCACTCGAAGTATGCGTCACCGGTGGTGCGGCCATGCCGCCGGAATTCATCGCGCCTTTTGAAGAAAAATTCCGCGCGAAAATTATTGAAGGTTATGGCCTGACGGAGGCGTCACCGGCCTGTTCTTTTAATATGCTGGATCGGCCGCAGAAACCCGGTTCCATCGGCAGGGCTCTTTCCGGAACGGAAATTATAATTGCTGATGAAGAAGGCAGAGAACTGCCCCGTGGCCAGGTTGGGGAACTGCTCGTCAGAGGCGATAACGTGATGCAGGGTTATTATAAAGACAAGAAAGCGACTGACTCTGTTATCAGGGACGGATGGCTGCATACAGGTGATCTGGGCCGGATGGATGAGGATGACTATATTTTCCTCACCGGCTTGAAAAAAAGAATGATTATTACCAGCGGTTTCAATGTATACCCCAAGGAAATCGAAGATATTCTGGGAATGCATCCGGCGGTGCGCGAGGCGGAGGTAGTCGGCAAAAAGGATCTGATGCGCGGCGAAATCGTGCTGGCGAGAATTGCCTTGAAAGAAGGAGCCGCTGCGGACGACAAGGAGCTTCTCAGATACTGCCGCACTTACCTTTCTTCCTACAAGGTGCCGCGCGAAGTGGAGTTCGTCGAAAAATTTAATTTATCATGAAAAATAAAGGAGTAAAAAATGAAAGAAGCAGTAATTGTCAGCGGCGCCAGAACAGCCGTGGGAGAATTCGGCGGATCGTTAAAGGGAGTCAAGACCGCTGATTTGGGCGCGTTGGCGATAAAAGAAGCGCTCAAGCGCGCGGGATTGCGCCCGGCGGTAAATGATTTAATCAAAAGTTTTCGCCCGGACGCTTTAGGCAAATTCGAAATGACCGAGATCAACAAAAAATATTATCAATATGAGAACTCGCTTACGCCTGTTTATGTTGACGAAATTATCATGGGCAACGTTCTGCAGGCGGGGCAGGGTCAGAACGTGGCGCGCCAGTCCTGCATTTACGCGGGACTACCGGAAGAAACCAACGCCTACACGGTGAATAAAGTCTGCGCTTCCGGCCTTAAGGCTATCGCGTTGGCGGCGCAGGCGATTATGGCGGGCGAGTCGGAAATTATTGTCGCCGGCGGCATGGAAAACATGTCGAACGCTCCTTTTGCCGTGCCCGAGGCGCGCTGGGGCTATCGCATGAGCATGCCTTATTCCCAGATTACCGATCTGATGGTTTACGACGGCCTTTATGAAATTTTCAACGGCTATCACATGGGGATGACCGCGGAAAACATCGCCGCGCTTTACAAAATATCGCGCCAGGAACAAGATGAGTTTTCTTTAAGAAGTCATCAGCGCGCGCGGGCGGCCATTGCCTCGGGCGCGGTGGCGGATGAAATAGTTGATGTGGTCGTGCCGCAGAAGAAAGGCGAACCGAAGGTATTCAAGGTTGACGAACGTCCGATGGATACATCACTTGAGAAAATGAGCAAGCTGGCGGCCGTCTTTAAGAAAGACGGCACGATCACCGCGGGCAACGCCTCCGGCATCAACGATGGAGCGGCGGCGGTGGTGGTGATGAGCGCGGATAAGGCAAAAGAATTGAAGCTGGAAGTGCTGGCGAAAATTAAGGGATGGGCCAGCGGAGGCGTGGATCCCGCGTACATGGGCCTGGGGCCGATTCCCGCCACGCGCAAACTGTTCAAAAAGCTGAATTTAACCATCAAAGACATTGATTTGGTCGAGCTCAACGAGGCGTTTGCCTCTCAGGCGCTGGCCTGTGTGAAAGAGCTAAATATCGACATGGAAAAATGCAATCTCCTCGGCGGCGGTGTATCCTTGGGCCATCCCATCGGCTGTTCCGGCGCGCGCATTACCTACACGCTGGCCATGCAGATGAAAAAGAAAAATCTGAAGCGGGGCTTGGCCTCGCTGTGCATCGGCGGCGGCCAGGGCATGTCGATAGTCATCGAAAGGCCGTAGCTTAATAAGCAGAGTTGATAGCAAAAAGGCGCGTCCGCTGACGCGCCTTTTTTGTGAAAACTTATGTGAATTTCGTACTACCGATATGACATGCTTTTTTATGCGTATCGTGCTCCTGTAAAACCTTTGCCCCGCTGGCCAAGCACCACGGCGTATGCCGCGGGGGATTTAGGGGATTAACGATAAATATTGGAATTTAGAGCGTAATTAAGCGTCCGCCTTCGTCACTTCGTGACATCCGGTTTTCGCCGGACTTTCGCCTCACGCAAATTTTTCCAAGTTCGTTCAAGTGGAGAATAATTAATGGTCGCCATCTTGAGATTCATGAAATATGGCGAAGCAATCTCCCCATCTTTTTCTATAAATAGCCGGGCAGGGGTGGTTGATCGGCGATAATTTTAAAAAAAGTGATCTTTATTTG